>NZ_JBEZLA010000077.1:0-29028 GCF_040651925.1 Streptomyces sp. NPDC048349
GCGCGGCTTCCTGTTCGCCATGTTCTCCATCATGGACATCCCTTCCCGGGCACGCGCCCAGATCTCCGGATGTCCGCCAAACCGGAACAACCTCACCGCCACACCCACCCACAGGGGCGACAAGCACCCCACACACCAAACGACAACAGCCTTCACCAGCAAAACGACACTCCAGTACCGCCGCACCCCAGCCCAGCACCAGTGAAAGCCGACGACCTACACCCAGTGCACATCACACGACGCCCATCACGGATGCAGTTCGTAGGACCAGCTCGGCCCGGTAATCGGCGACTTCCACCGCCCCTGGATCAGGCTGGTCTCACCACCGCATCGCCGGCACGAGCAGGCTCGAGTGATCTCAGCGAGCGGTAGAATTCGTAGATCGGGCAGTGGCAGCAACCCAGGACGAGCCCCCGCCAGACGACTCCCTGACTCGCCCATCTGTCCAGCTCGGCACGCTTTGCTTGCTCGTCCCGCTCCTCTGCTTCTACGCAGCGACCACATCCCACGACAGCACGAGCCCCGACTTCAGCTCCCAAGCACTGTCCGGTGGCAGCTCCCAGGACACCTTCTTCGATGTGAACTCACGAAGCACCGGCCACACAGGGCTGGAAGCAAGCTGTTCCAGTCGGTGCACGAACCGAACAGCCTCTCTGCCGTGGCGGCCCTTCCCAGCCGCACTGGGGGGCGGATCGCTGACATCTGAGCAGCCAGCCGCCCGGCGAGAGGCTCTCCCGCAGAAACGAAGCCGAACCGGTCAGACCAATAGGTGATCCCGCCATCCGAGGCCTGCCGAAGGTCTCCCACGGGTTCTGATCGGCTGCAATCACAGCGGAGCACGTAAGCGTGTGGAGTGGCGGCGCGGAATGGTTCTTAGGCGTAAGCGTCACCTGCCATCGGTGCCGATCAGGGCCAAGACCGGCAGGGACCTCCCCCGGCAGGCTGAGCGCTGCGGCAAGGACCGGAGGCCAGCAGGGCTACTCCCAGGCATCGCGCAGCACTACCAGCTACCGGCCGCCACGCGGGCCTCGGCCACGGTCACTGGCTCAGCCTGGTGAACCGTGGCTGCCTGCCACGTAGGGGCGTCCACCTCTGCCGTGCCCAACTGCTCATGCCCTCCTATCACCATCGCGCAGGACAGAGCCTCAGTCGTTGTTACCAGCCCACGCTGAACCCCCTGCAACGGCACTCGGGCCACAGCCCCGAGCTCAGTGACTCGGACGGGGAACAGGCATCGAAGAGGCAAGTCAGTTGAACATGTTCCTCGCGCCCGTTCGAGAATCCGGCGGTGGCCGCAGCGCCGGCACGGACCGGGCGCAGACCAGTCTGCGGCGCGACGGCGGCACCCCGCGCAGGTCTCCACCGTCGCACGCCTGCCCCCCACACACAGCCCGCACACGTGCGCGAGCACCAGGCGCAGCGGCCAGTGCCCGGGCGCAGCCAGCACAGTTTCGTACATCCCCGGACAGCGTCGGGAACGGACGCAGCCATGCAATGCAGTCCAGGTTCGTAGGCGAACGGAGACGGGTGCGATCAGGGCGGAGCAGCGATCCGGTGGGAACGCCAGCGCGGCCTTCGCCGGTGCAGCTCGGGGCTCCGGCTCCGGTGTCCGCGGCCCTGCCGGCATCGCAGCCAGGGCCGCAGTGCCCGTCATGGTGGGGTGCACGACGAGCAGGTCTCCGAGAGCACAGTCGAGGCCGTACACAGGACGGCAAGCGCAGACAGTTTCACCCCTGCCCACGGACAGCAGGTCATCCGGGTGAGCGGGCTTTTGAGATCCTTGCGGGCGGAGAGTTGATCTCCCTGTCCGGCCACAGGTAGGTACAGCCGACCGTGCACGACAGGTGCCGCCCTCCAGGGCAAGCGTCCTCGGAGCGGATACCGCTACCCCTCTGTCTGCGTTCGGCCCAATGGCCGAACGCCACTGAGCTGCGGGGCGTCGCGCCACGTACGTTGCCGGGGAGACCACAGGAGGTCCCGATGACCGATCACCCGCACATCGCCGTGTTTCACCGCGCTCTGGACGCCTTCACCGCCGGCGACATGAATGCACTGGCGGAGGTCTTCCACCCCGATGTGGTCTGGCACATCGCGGGCAGGAATCCACTGGCAGGGGACTACCAGGGGCGCGAGGACACATTCGCGCTGTTCGGCCGAGAGTTCCAGCTGACAGGCGGCACCTACCGCCCACAGTTCAAGGATGTCCTCGCCAACGACGACCACACAGTCGCCTTGCTCCATGTCACGGCGTCACGTGAAGGCAAGCAGCTCGACATGGATTACGCCATCGTCTTCCACATTGCCGACGGCATGATCACCGATGGCCGGATGCTCACTGCCGACCCGCCCGCGTGGGACGAATTCTGGTCGTAGAAACACGGCGGGAGATCTCAGGCTGCTGGGAAGCAGTTGAGTCACACTGAACGGGCTCAGGCGAACGACACCCCGGCCGGTCGTGGCCCGGGCCAGCCGAAGGCTGAAGCCTTCGGTGAGCACGATGTGAGCGTGGTAGAGGAGCCGGTCAACGGCGGCGGTGACCAGCGTCTTGGACATGATCGAGTGAATCCATCTGGGGCTGGCACTTGTTCCCTCACAAGAGTTGCTGCTGCCACCCGGCCCAACCGCGACCCTCGGGCGGGCATCGGCCAGGTACCGAGCCAGGATCCGGTCCAGCCCATCCGGCTTCGGCGCCCGCCTGGCGTGGCCCCGGGGTGTTCGCGGCTTTCCCGAACCGCACATGCAGCTTGCCCGAGGGGCCCAGCCCCGGAGGGACGTCGCACAGGTCTAGGCGGAGGAGCTCGCTGTCGCAGCGCCGAGTGGAACGGCGTGCGCAGCAGCGCGTAATCCCGCGCCATCACACGCTACGAGGTCGCGACCCCACCCTGGCACGGGTGAAGGCGAAGGAGTTCTTTACCACCAACGCCCGCCGAAGGTCACACAACGCCCGTCAGACTCAAGAAACCCAGCTCAGCACCCCGCACGCTGGTGAACCGGCGCGGTAGCGGACTGGCCTGCGATGATGACGGCGTGCCACAGCCAGGGACCACTGCCGTCGTCATTGCCTTGCCCGATGCCGCCCCGCTCCTGGATGCGGCGTGGCGTATCGACCCGGCTCTGGTGCGTGGCGGGGTGCCGGCGCACGTCTCGCTCCTCTACCCGTTCGTGCCGGAATCGGCACTGACAGGTCAGGACGAGGAGGGCGTCCGTTCCCTGGCGGCGGGTTTTTGCGTAGCCGATCTGCTCTTGGAGGAGGTCGTAACGGCGTCCGGCTTCGTCGCCGTCACCGTTCCGGGACTCCAACCGATCGTCGATGCGTTCCGCGCCCGGTGGCCCGAGTTGCGCCCGTACGGGGGCCGCTTCGGGGACCGGCCCAGCGCCCATGTCACGGTTGCCATGGGTGCGGACAGCCCGATGGCTACCGCTCGTGTCCGCGCTGCGATCGACAGCCTGCTGCCGCTGCGCACCCGGGCGGCGGCCGTCCAGCTGGTGGCGCTGACTGAAGGAGGCTGGCATTCGCGGTTCACCGCGCCGCTCAGCTGCCCGGACAGGGCGTGAACGCCCTTCTCCAGTCCGCGCAAGGTGAGGGGGGTGGCCGTGGCCGCCGGTGGGGCCGTGGCAGTGACACACCGTCAGCCAGCGGCTCTGGGCAGGCGAAGGCGGCTTCGGGCGGCAGCTTGGACGTCGCGGCGGGGAAGAGGGAGACGGAGGCCGCCGCCACGGCGGCCGGGTTCGCTGAGAGACCCATGGACGACGTCCCGCCGGCCCTAAAGACCTGCACGGTCAGGTGGCACGCGGACGGTGCGAAAGCCACCGACGCGAGGAGTCCTACGACGCCACGGTTGGCCCGGTCGCCGCGCTGGTCGACGGGGGTTGGGAGGAGGGCGGGAGGTCGACCGACGGCAGCCGGGGCGCGGGCGAGGGCCCCGGGCTCCCGGCGACCGTTGGCGATCAAACCCGATTCACTTCGTGTAGGTGACCTTGAGCTGCGGCGGGTGTCCTGGTTCTGGACGGGCTTGGCGTCGCTGGCCGTGCCCTGGCCGTCGACGTCAACGTCGACGGTGTCCGCGTCCTCTCGCGTCAGCCGGATCACGACAACGGCGACTCGAACGATCGTCGAAGCGGGACGCGGCTGCCCCCGATGCGGCACGTTTCGGCGTTGCCCGCCGGGTGGACTGCATCCGCGCTTGCCGGCGCGCCGGCCTGTCAGGGGCGGCTATTGGTCGTGCTGTTTCCCCTTTTTGATCCACTCCCACTTGGCCACGCAGATCACGAAGGGCGAGACGAGCATGGCGAGCATCCACAGGCCCACACTCGCGGGCGAGTAGATGTAATAGCGCCAGGACTCCGGCAGCGGCGACGGGGCGAGGAAGAGGACGATCAGCACGCCCCAAGTGCCCAGCACCGCGGTTGCGATGCGCCATGCCATATCCCCCACCACTGACCCCTCACTCATCTCTTCGACAGGGACGACCGTAGTGCCAGGTGCGTCCTGGCGGGGCGTGGTCTCGACAGGACCCCCGTCCTCGTCGAGACCACGCCGGCTTCGATGGCGGCGGCGGCGTACCCGGCGCCGCACGGCCCCTGGTGAGTCTGAGGTCAGGCGATCGCGACGGTGTTCTGGGCGGCGGCGATGCGCCAGGTGCCGTGGTCCTTGGCCAGGATGTACAACGGGCGGCCCTCGGGGCGGTCGGCGATCCGGGTGCCGTCGTGGCGGACCGGCTGCTGGCGGAGGTTCACCGCGGCGATGTCGGGCCGCAGGAACAGTACGCGCTCCACGTCGTAGACGGCGGTGGACTCGGCCGCCGCACCGGGCAGTACCTTCCGGGTGAAGGTCGCGATGTCCTCGAAGCCCGACAGCCGCTCGCCGTGCGCGGTGGTCCACACCGGGTCTTCCTGCCGGAAGACGCCGAGGAACCGGTCGACCAGCTCGTTCTGCTGGGCGTGTTCGACCTCGGCTACCAGGCGGCGGATCGCGGCCACCTCGGCATCGGTCTGCGGACCGTCGGGGGCGCCGAAGACCTCGACCGGCCGGTACGAGCCGGACACCAGCTCGGCCACCGGGCCCGGCCGGTCCGGCCGCCAGCCGAGGGTGGCGCGGGCGGCGGCGCCGCTGACGCTCTGGTCGAGGGCGAGGGCGTCCGCGAAGAGCGGGCCGAAGACGTGGGCGGCCTGATCCACCGGGATCGCGCGCGGGGCGGCGAGTACTCCGGCTGCGCGGCCGGCGGCGCGGGCGAGGTCACGGACCGGAACGGCCGAGTCCCCGACGCCGTGCCAGACGGTGCCGGCTTCGGCCCGCTCGATGGCGGCCACGAACAGCTCTGCCAGGTCGTCCACGTGGACGGTCGGCCAGCGCACGTCCTGCTCGCCGTAGTACTCGGGCATTCCCTGGCTGCGGGCACGGTCGACCAGGATGGCGGGGATGCCGCCGCCGCGGCCGTACACGATGCCGGGCCGGACGACGACCGCGCGCACACCCTCGGCGACCTCGGCAAGGACCCGCTGCTCGATGCGCGGGCGGTAGCCGACGATGTCGATGGGGTTGGTGGGGGCTTGCTCGCCCACTTCCCGGGCATCGCCGGTGGCGCCGAGTACCCAGACGCCGCTGGTGTAGACGAAGGGGCGGCCGGTGCCGCGCAGCGGAGTGGCGAGCGCCTCGATGACGGCGGTGTCGACGTCGGCGTCGCCGCTCGGGGGAGCCAGGTGAATCACGGCCTCGATCTCGGGGGTCACTGCGCCGGCCAGCGAGGCCGGGTCGGCGGTGTCGCCGACCAGCTGGGCATGCCAGGCCCGGCCGGGCTGGGGGTCCGCGCTCCGGGTGAGCGCGACGACGTGGTGGCCGGCAGCGGCGAGGTGTTCGGTGACGGCGGAGCCGATGTAGCCGGTGGCACCGGTGAGCAGGACCTTCATGATGTTCCCCCTCTGTCGAAAATTTCGATGTCGAAACTATAGGCAAGAGGGTTCAGTGGAGTCAAATATTTTTACGTCGAAGTGTTAGGCTGCGGTCATGACGGAACAGCAGCCGCAGCACGACGGCGTCGATCGCATCACCGCACAGTGGCGCGCGGTCCGACCCGACCTGGACACCTCCCCGATGGCCGTGATCGGCCGCCTCTCCCGCGCCGCACGCCTGCTCGAGCGCGGGATCAAGGAGAACCTGGCCGTCCACGGCGTCGAACCCTGGGAGTTCGACGTCCTGGCCACGCTGCTGCGTTCCGGCCCGCCGCACGTCCTGACCGCAGGCGAGCTCAGCTCGGCCGCGATGGTCAGCTCCGCGGCGCTCACCAACCGCATCGACCGCCTCCTCGAAAAGGGCCTGGTCGAACGGGCCGTCGATCCCGCCCACCGCCGCCGCGTGCTGATCTCCCTCACCGACACCGGCCGGGAACTGACCAACCGCCTCGTCGAGCACCATCTCACCGGCGAGGAACGCCAGCTCGCCGGGCTCACCCCCGCCGAACGCGACCAGCTCACCGGTCTGCTGCGCCGCGTCCTGCTCACCCTCGGCGACCAGGCCGAAGACCCCGCCCGCCGCTGAGCACCCCGCGCGCATCCGATCCGGATCCGGGGCGCCGGCGCCACCGCTTCGGCGACGGACCCGCGGACTCGGCGCGGACTCGGCAGGGCGACCGGCCTGCCACGGGTGCCGCGGAGGTCAATCGGTCCAGGTGCTCCAGCGGGCGCGGGAGGGCTCGCACTGGCCCGACTCGATGGCGCGTTGGTGCGCCTCGGCCGGACTCGGCGACTTCCCGAGAGGTTCGCTGGAGAAGAAGACGCAGTCCGGGTAGACCGGCTGCAGCCCGTACCAGCAGGTGGCTGTCAGGAGGGTCAGCACGAACGCAGCCAGGGGATGCCTCCATGTGGGAGGGCCTGACAGGGGACGGATCACACCCGAGATCGTACGGGCGGGACCCCGCACCCTTTCCACCGAGGGGTCGTCTCCCACCCCGGCCCGTGCCACTTCGCCTCCACGCCGGTCCGTTTCACTCGTCCAGCCCGGAGCGGGTGCCCGGGGCCGGTGCGCAGCGGAGGGTGGGGACATGCCCGTACCCCGGTTGGTCGTCTATCCGCCCGACGAGAACGGCTGGCGCCGCGTGCGATGGGACGGCCAGTCCATCGGCGTCGCCCACCAGCCGTCCGACATCCTCGGCTTCCTGCGGGAGGCCGGTATGGAGGACGCCGAGGGCTTCGACCTCACCGGTGAGTTGGTCGAGTGGCGTGGCGGCGGCCCCGAGACCTGGGCCGAGTCGCCGCCGTAGACCACCGGTGAGTCTGCGACCGCACCTGCCGCCGTCCGGTCCAGGCGGGCCGCAGGGGGGCGGGGAGGTACCACCCTGGTTGTAGGGAGGAGTCAACTCCTGGTGGGCTGACGCGGGTGGCGGGGCGGCGTTACGTTGGCGGGCGTTGCGCAGGATTCGTGACCGGAGGGCCGCCCCATGCACAGCCGTTCAGCTGGTGAGCCGCGCACGCGAGTGGTGTGGGGGATGGTTCTCGTTGTGACTGCGGTCGCCGTGCTGCTCGGGGCCGCGCCCCGGGGTGCGGCGGCGGGTCCGGGCGCTCCGGTCGTGCCCGTCTTGTCGTGGGGGCCCTGCGAGGGGGCGGGGGACGGGTTCGAGTGTGCGACCGCGCGGGTGCCGCTGGACTACCGGCGGCCCGACGGGGCTTCGATACCGCTCGCCGTCACCCGGCGGGTGGCGGGCGACCGCGCCCGGCGCGCCGGTGTCCTGTTGCTGCATCCCGGCGGGCCCGGGAACTCCGGCGTGGACTTCGCCCGCAACAGCTACGCGGCGCTCCCCGCTTCCCTGCGGGACGCCTTCGACGTCGTCGGGTACGACATGCGGGGCGTGAAGCGCAGCGGGCAGGTGGAGTGCTGGAACGACACGGAATACTCCGCGGCCGTCGATGCCGCGCGCGGGGTGCCCGGCCCGGGAGCCCTGCGGAGTGCGGTCCGGCAGGGACTGGAATTCGCCACTGCGTGCCGGCAGCGGTCCGGTGATCTGGTGCCGTTCGTCGGGACCGGTTCGAACGCCAAGGACATCGACCTGTTGCGGCAGGCCCTCGGTGAGGAGGCGCTGTCGTTCTACGGGCGGTCGTTCGGCAGCTATGTCGGCACCGTTTACGCCGCGCAGTTCCCGCGGCGGGTCCGCGCCATGGTGCTGGACGGGGCCTACGATCCGCGGCGTTACGCCGACGTGCCGTACGCCTATGACGCCGCGCAGTTCGTCGCCCTGGACGCGGCGGTCGGCCGGTTCCTGGACTGGTGCGCGCAGGAGGCCGCCGCCTGCGGGTTCGGTGAAGGCCGGCCGCGGCAGGCCTTCGAGGAGCTCAAGCGGGCGCTGGACGCCGATCCCGTCATCACCGCGAGCGGACGCCCGGCCACCGGCTACACGCTCGCCTACCGGCTGATGTTCAACATCAACGCGGGGAAGGTGATCTGGCCCGAACTGGGGCAGGCGCTGCGGGCGGCCCAGCAGCGGCAGGGTTCGTTCCTGCTGTCGCCGCCTTCACCGGCTTCCTTCGACTTCCTCACGGTCAACCTGGCCGTCGAGTGTGCCGACCGCGTCTATCCGGCCGGCCCTCTGCTCCTGGACACACTGGTGGGCGCCGAGGCCGCCGCAGCTCCGCTGCTGGGGCCGCCGATCGGGCTGGGGCCGCCCACGTACGACCACAATCACGCGCCGACGTGCGCCCAGTGGCAGGCGGAGCGCCCGAGCCGCTTCGAGGGCTCCTACCGGGCGGCCGGTTCCGCCCCGATCCTGGTGCTGGGCACGACCGGGGATCCGGACACCCCGTACCAGGACGCCGTGGCCCTCGCCGGGACGCTGGAGAACGGACGGCTGCTGACCTTCGCCGGGGAAGGACACACCGCCTACAACCGGAGCGCGTGCGTCAGCGCCTTGGTGACGGACTACCTGGCCGCCCTGGCGCTGCCGGCCCGGGGCACCGTCTGTGCGGACGAGGCGGCTGCGGGGTCGCTCGGCTCGCGCATCGCGGGCGTCGAGGTCGATGAGACGCGCGATGTGATCCCCGTCCTGCGGTGAGGCACCGGGCGTCCTGCGGTGAGGGCACCGGGCGCCGGGCGGGGGGCTGGGGGGCCTGTCGGGCGTCTCAGAGTTGCGAGCCGCCCGACGCGTCGAGGCGTTGGCCGGTGATCCACCCCGCGGCGGGGGAGGCGAGGAAGGCGACGATGCCGGCGATGTCGGCGGGTTCGCCGATGCGTTCGAACACGGACATCCGGGCGAGGTCGGCGGCTTCCTCGGGGGTGGTGCGGAGTTTGGCGTTCATGTCGGTCGCGATGAAGCCGGGGGAGACGGTGTTGACCGTGATGCCGCGGGGGCCGAGCTCCTTGGCGAGTACCAGGGTGAGGGTGTCCATCGCGCCCTTGCTCATGGAGTACACGACGGACTTCGGGTAGGCGATCCGGGTGGCGGCGGAGGAGATGTTGACGATCCGGCCTCCTTCCCGCATGCGGGTGAGGCCTTCTTGGACGATGAACAGGAGCGCCTTGACGTTGACGGCGAAGATCTTGTCGATCAGCTCCGGGGTGACCTCGTGGATCCGTGCCGAGCCGCTGACGGCGGCGTTGTTGACGAGGATGTCGAGGCCGGGGTCGAGGCCGCGCCGGGCGAGTTCGGAGTCGAGGGCGGCGTAGAGGGCCTGGGCGTCCCCGGTGACGCCGAGCCGGGTCCGCAGGGGGAAGGCCCGGCCTCCGGCGGCGCGTATGGAGGTCACGACGTCGTCGGCCGCGGCGCTGTTCTGTCCGTAGTGGACCACCACGAGCGCGCCGTCGCAGGCCAGGCGTTCGGCGATGCCGCGGCCTATGCCGCGGCTGGCACCGGTGACCAGGGCGGTCTTGCCGGCGAGCGGGCCGTCGGGGGCCACCGGGCCGTCGGGGGCCTGGGTCCGGGGCTGCTGCTCCGGGGCGGGGGGCTGGGGTGTCGGGGGCCGGGGTGTCGGGGGCCGGGGTGTCGGGGGCCGGGGTGCGGGGGGCTGCGTCAAGGTAAGTGCCGTTCTGGACCGGGTCCGCGGGTCCGGGCGAACTCGTGGCCGATTGTCTGACTGGTTGTCTGACCGATTGTCGACTAAGCCTACGGATCTTCTGGACGTAAGATTCCGGTCGTCCGGTTTTTTGAGATGATCGGTGTACTGATGACCGAGTCGCGCCCGCAGCGGGCCGTGCCCCTGCGGGTGGTGATCACCGGCGCCACCGGCTTCATAGGTGAGGCGGTGCTGGCCGAACTCGCCCGCATCCGGGCGCAGCAGCCGCGGTCCGCGGCGCTGTGCCTGCGGGTGGTGGGCCGGCGGGCCCCCCGGGAGGGCGGCCCCGCCGACGAGTGGGTCCGGGCGGACCTGGCCGATCCCGGATCGTTGCGCGAAAGCTGTGCGGGAGCGGACGTCCTCCTCCACCTGGCTTCGCTGATCGGCTCCGACGAGCGGCAGTGCGCCGCCGTCAACACCGAAGGAACCGCGGCGCTGATGGAGCAGGCCCGCCGGGCCGGGGTCGGACGGATCGTCCACCTGTCCACCTCGGCCGTCTACGGCGCGGGGCCGCACCGCGGTATCCCGGTGGACGGCGTCGTTCCGGCGCCCGTGTCGGCCACCAGCCGGACGCGGCTGGCGGCCGAGGGGCCGGCGCTGGCCGCGGGAGCGGTGGTACTGCGTCCGCATCTGGTGATCGGGCCGGGGGACCGCTGGGTCGTGCCGGCGGTGGGCCGGCTCCTGGAGGCCACCGGGGCTCTGTGGGGCGGCGGGCGGGCTCTGCTGTCGCTGGTGGCGGTCGGCGACCTCGCCCGCCTCGTCGCCCGCCTCGCGCTCGGGTACGGCCCGCAGGGCGCGACTGTGTGGCACGCGAGCCATCCGGAGCCGGTTCGCACGGCTGCCCTGGTACGGGCGCTCGCCGGGCGGGGGATCGTGCCCGCGGTGGAGCGGGACCTGTCCGAGGCGGAGTGCCTGGAGCGGTTGGCGGCTTCGGGCTCCGCGATGAGCCCGCGTCAGTTCTGGCTGCTCGCACAGGACCACTGGTACGACAGCGCGGGGATCTGGGAGGCGGCGGGCTGCCCGCCCGGGCCCGGGCCGCTGGCCCGACTGGACGGGGCGGCGCCCTGGTACCGGGAGCACCTGGCACGCCTGTGAGGTCTCCGGGGCGTTCCCGGGCGTCGACGACGTCCTCCTGGGGGCAGCCTCGCCGTGCCCGCCCCGTACGTCCTGAAGCCGTTCATCGGCCCCGCTGCAGCCCGTGCGGCGGGGCCGGTGCGTTGAGGAAGCCCTTGAGGAGCGTCACGGCCCCACGTCCGCGGAGGGGCCGAGTCGGCCGCCGGGATGGGCTTGCGGGCGGATCCGGGGGGCGAGGGCGTGTCCGGGGAGACCCCGGGGGCGCGGCGGCGGAGAATCCGGGTGCTGTTCAGTCCCTGCCCGGTTCTTGGGGGGCGCGGCCCCTCCCTCGGTGCTCCCTCCCCGACGAGGGGCTGAAGGCCGGTTCGGACCCTTCGGTCCCTGTCCCTTCAGTCACTGCACAAACCTGCAGGTCAGCGCATCGCACCCGCGTCGTCAGGGACTCAAGGGACTCAACTTCGCAGTTATGAGCCAGATATGAACAAGGCAAGATCCATATGCGTACGCGCATACACACACGCCCATGAGGACTGGAAGTAGTGATTCTGAGTCCCTTCAGTCCCTGCGTTTTGCTTTTCACCTCTGTGACCTGCATGTTTGTCCAGGGACTGAACAGCGAGGGACTGAACGAGGGTCTGAGCGTTCAGTACCTGGACCCTGCTTCCGCTCCGGGTCGGCCGGCCGCCGGGCGGAGGTGGGGGGACAGGGACTGAACGGAGGGGTGGTGGGTCGGCAGGGGCCGGGACCTTCCGGGTGTCGCGCTGTGCTCCGGTGTGGTGGTCCGCCGTCGGCGTCGCTGCTGTCGCCGTTCGCCGCTGTCGTTCGCCGCTGTCGTTCGCCGCTGTCAGGGCGCGACACGCCCGGGCGTTCGTGGGGGCGGAAGAAAGAACCTTTGGGGACGTACCGGGTGAGAACTTCGGGGACCGAGGGACTGAAGGGACTCAAGTCTCGATACAGCGGATATCGAGCCCGAGGTGCCGCGGGCTCTGCGGTAATCTCCGAGATAGTGAATCTTCAGTCCCTCTGGTCCCTGGGGTGCAGGGCCCTGGGCAGGAGGAACCGTCCCTAACCGCGCGTCAAGGAAGAGCCAGTGCCCGTCTATTCCGAGCATCCGCCACGAGGTGTGCGTGGCGGGACGGCGCTGGACGTGGCGACCTGGATGGCCTCGCGCGGCTACCCGGTGCACCCCCTGGCCCCGGGCACCAAGACGCCGGCCCCGAACTGCCCTGACTGCCGTGGGATCGGGCACCCCCCTCAGGAGTGCCCGTGCCATGCGCAGGGCCGTTGGTGCCACGGTTTCCACGCGGCCACCACGGACCTCCGTACGCTGCGGCAGTGGTGGCGGGCGGAGCCGGATTTCGGCATCGGCGTGTCCTGCGGCCCTGCCCGCCTCGTGGTGATCGATGTCGACGCCCACGCGGCGGCCCTGCCCGACCGGCAGCGGCTGCTGCCCGGCATCCCCATCGACGACCGTGTCGACCTGACCGGACTGCAGAGCGGATTCGACACCTTGGCGCTCCTGGCGGCGTACCGTTCCCGGCCCCATCCGTGCGAGGACACGTCGACCCTGCGCGTGCGCACGCCGTCCGGAGGGATGCACATCTGGTACCGGGCGCCTCAGGACGGTCCGGGCTTCCGGTGCTCCAGCGGCTCGAGTTCGAAGGTGGCGCTCGCCTGGCAGGTCGATGTCCGTGCCGTCGGCGGCTACATCGTGGCGCCGACGACACGCACGGCCGCGGGCGTCTACGAAGCGCTGCCCGGCGCCCGGCTGCCGGCGGCCCTGCCGCTGTGGCTCGCCGCCGAACTCTCCCGCACCGGGCACAGCGTCCCAACGGCCCCTGTGAGGCCCGCAGAGGCGCCTGTGGGGCCCGTGGAGGCCTCTGGGGGGCGCCCGCAGGGGCCCCGGCCCCGACAGGCCGGGGAGCGGGTGCTCGGCTCCCTGCTGGACGACGTACGGGCCTGCGCGGCCCGTCCCGAGGGGACCGCCTTCAGCGAGAAGCTCAACCGGGCCGCCTTCACGGCCGGGGGGCTGGTCGCCGCGGGCCACCTCACCGCCGGGGAGTGCAGGCACCTGCTCCTGGAAGCCGCGGAGCACGCACGACCCCACCAGCCGCGCCGGAACGTCCTCATCGTCGAAGCAGGGCTCCGGGCCGGAAGCGACCGACCGATCCACCCCAAGGAACGCCCATGAGCAACGCCGGAAGCACGGGGTTCAACGCCCAGGCCGCGGCGGAACAGCTCGCCGCGTTCACCCCGGACGCCGCCGCCCCCGCACGGCGGCTGCCCGCGCAGCAGAGCGGAGTTCCGGTGGCGGCCGCCACCGGAACCGACTACATCTCGTCCGGCCTGCTGCAGAACCTCACCGACCGCGGCAACGCCAAGCTGTTCGCCCACCTCCACCACGACCGCTTCCGGCACGTGGAGGGACTGGGCTGGTACGTGTGGGACGAGTACCGGTGGAAGCGCACCGGCGGGGAGAAGGCCGCGATCTGGGCGGCCGGGGACATGGCCGAGGACTTGCCCACCCACGATCCGCGCGGCCTGTTCACCGACCGGGAGCTGGCCAACCACCGCAAGCGCGCCATGTCCACCTCGGGCGTGAAGGCCATGCTCACCCAGGCGAAGGCGTCGCCCGAGCTCGCCCTGGACCCCGACACCCTGGACGGCGACAAGTACGCCCTGTGCACACCGGCCGGTGTCGTGGACCTGCGCACGGGCGATCTGCACAAGCCCGACCCCACGCGGGACCTGCACTCCCGGTCCACGCACCTGGCGCCGGAGGCCATGGCCACGCCGAGGTTCCACCTGTTCCTGCACCAGACGTTCGGCGACGACGACAAGGGCAAGGAGATGATCAACTTTCTTCATCTCCTGCTCGGCTACTCCATCACCGGCGACGTCGGCGGCCAGGTCCTGCCCTTCCTCTACGGCGTCGGCGCCAACGGCAAGTCGGCCCTCCTGGACGTCGTCATCAAGATCCTCGGCGATTACGCGGACGTGGCCCCGCCCGGCTTCCTCATGGAACGCGGCAAGTTCAACGAGCACTCCACCGAGCTGACGGAGCTGCACGGCCGGCGCCTGTTCGTCTGCAGCGAGCTGAAGCCGCACGACAAGTTCGACGAGGCCCGCGTCAAGCTGCTGACGGGTGGCGACCGGCTGAAGGCCCGCCGCATGCGGCAGGACTTCTTCAGCTTCGAGCCGACGCACAAGCTGTGGCTGCTGGGCAACCACCGCCCGGAGGTCGGCACCGGCGGCCACGCCTTCTGGCGGCGGATCCGGCTGATCCCCTTCGAGAAGGTCGTCCCCGACCACCGCAAGATCGACAACCTGGCGGAGGCCCTCGTCCAGGAGGAGGGGCCCGGCATCCTCCACTGGATGATCCAGGGGGCCAAGGCGTACCTCGCCACCAAGCCGGCGCTGACCGGGCCCAGCGTGGTGCGCACGGCCACCCAGGCGTACGCCACGACCGAGGACCACATCGGGCGGTTCCTCGCCGAATGCTGCACCACGGGGGCGGATCTGCCCGATCCTCGTGACCTCAAGGTCGAACAGGGGGCCCTCTACCGCGCCTACAGTGCCTGGTGTCTCGACGGCGAGGGCCTGCGTCCCGCGACCACCCGCGCGTTCGCCACGCGCATCCGGGCCGAGGTCGGCGTCGCCTCGCCCAATGAGATGCTCCGTTCGAACGGGCAGAAGTTCTATCCCGGGCTGGCCCTCCTGGCCGACGAGGAACAGCCGCCGCGCGAGGCGAACAGGGCGAGCGCGACCTGACTGGCCGACGTGTGCCGCCGCCCCGGGGCGGGCACGCCTACGATGGACAAGGACGATGAACAGACCCACCAGCCGGCTGTGGCCCGCAGGCCCCTGCCGCATACCGGAATCGGCGCCGTTCGCGGCGTGGAGGAACCAGGGGCCCGGAAGGGCCGACGTGAACGAGGAAGGACCCAGGCCATGAGCTCGCTACTGACAGCAAGCGATCTCGCCCACGAGGACAAAGTGGTGTGGCTGGAGGATCCGGAAGAGCTCGACTACGTACGCCAGGCCCTGGACAAGACCCCCCGCCGCCGGGGGAAGCCGCGCTACCACCGTGACGGGCGCATGATCGGCTTCACCGAGCTCGGTGACACCGCGGAGGCGGATCCGGACAGCGGTCTGCAGAAGCGGCGCGTCTTCTACCTGTTGCCGCACGACCGGGACGCCGAGCCCGACGGCCTGTACCGGGAGGGCGCGCCGGGCGAGGCCGTCGACCCGCGCACGATCGAGCCCAGGCAGGTGGGGAGGAAGACCGAACGCTCGCAGCGGGGGTTGTCCACGCCCACCGTGGCCTGATTCGGGCTTCGGGGCTTCGGGGCTTCCGGGCCCCCGGTCGTCGGTCCTTCGGTTAGTTGCTTCTTTCGGTCACTTGGGTCCCTCTGGTACCTGGGGCTCCTGTGGCTGGAAACGTTCGAAGGTAATGGCGAAATTCGGTCCCTTGAGTCCCTTGAGTCCCTTGGGGTCCTCCGCCTCCGGTCCTCTCGCGGGGGTCAGAAGGCGAAGTCGACGTAGTCGATGTCCGTGAACTCGACCAGGAGGCTCGTCGCGCGGGCGCCGTTGTCCTTGAAGTAGATCTCCTGGAGTGCCTCGGCCGTGATCCGGCGCAGCTGGGGTTCGGCGGCGCCGGCCTCCTGGGCGGCGAAGAGGCGGGCTGCGTACTCCGGGGGGAGGTGCTGGGTGATGCGGCGCATGCGGCCGTCGTCGGTGGTGCCGGGGGCGGCGGTGAAGCCGAAGCGGGCGCGGGTTTCGATGACCAGGCCCGTGGTGGTCGAGGCCTTGGCGCGGGCGCGCTTGCGGACGAGCGGCTGCCAGCGGTTGCGCACCTCGCTCTCCAGGCGGGCGGCGAGCTCCGGCTTGGGCTGCCTGATCTGGTTCTTGACGTAGCGCTCGACCGTCCGCTGGGAGATGCCGAGCGTCGTGGCGACGGCTTTGGTGCTCTTCAGGCGTGTGACCAGGAAGCGCATCTGGGCGCCCGCGGACTTGGGGATCGGGCGGGTGAAGTGCAGTGCGTCGGCCTTGGTCAGGCTGTCTGCGATGTCGGACATGGGTTACTCGCCGTCTGCCGCTGCGTCGTGGCCCTTGATGTGGCGGGCGGGGTTGAGGTGTTCGTCGAGCATCTGGACGGCCCAGAGGAGGCTCTGGGTGCCCTCGTGCTTGACCATGCCGGGGCTGACGCCGAGGCGGAAGCCTCCGGGGAGGGGCTTGCCCTCGGGAGTGCGGGGGAGGAAGTCGAGGGGACTGGGGCCGTCGGAGAGGTAGACGGCGCAGTCCGAGAGGACCGCGATGGGGTGCAGGCCCGCCGTGGTGGCGAGCTTGTTCATCTTGCGGTGCATGTTGACGCGGGCCGTGGCGATGACCGCGGCACGGATGTCGGGACGCCAGGTGGGACGTTCGAGGGCGGGCCAGCGCTCGCCGGGGCGGTAGCCGGCGCCCTGGGGGCGTTCGCGGAGCTTGCCGATACCGCCCTTGACGGTGGACTTGATCGCCGAGAGGACCGCTGCGGGGACGGGGCTGTGGTGCTCCGACCGGGCCGCCATCGCCTGGAGGAACTCGTCCTCCGTGAGGGCCGGGGTGATGCCGAGGTCGGCCATCGTGGCCATGTAGGCGTCGCGCAGGCGGGTGTACCAGGCGTCGAGGTACGGGCCGTGGTCGAGGCGGAGCCAGGCCTCGGCGGGGCGGACCTCGTGGCCGAGTTCCTGCGCGTAGGCGAGGGTCGGGGTGGCGTACCAGGCGGGGCCGGTCGGGGGCTTGCCGTGGGGCGTGAAGGGGCTCGGGAGCCGGGGGTCGAGGGTGAGGGAGGAGAGGTCGGCCAGCCAGCAGCCGGGGGTCTTCGGGTCGAAGCGGGGGTTCGTACGGTGCGTGGCGGGGCCCAGGCCGACGGTGAGGCGGTTCGCGGCCGCGGCGAAGGCCATGTTCACGTCGATGCCGACGGCGTGGGTGCGGGCGCACTCGGCGTCGGTGAGGAGCTCCGGGTCGCGGATCCAGTCGTACGCCTCCTCGTCGAGGACCTCGTCCGGGGTGCGCTGGTGCGAGCGGGGGTAGAGGGCTGCGACCACGGGGTGCTCGTCGGGGGCTTCCGGGGGAGCGGGGTCGACGGGGTGGGTGAGGGAGCCGGCGACGGGGGCGGATTCCCAGGCGTTCGTCACGGGGTTGCGGGCGGCCCGGGTGGGGGGGCGCAGGGCCGTCATGAGCTCGAGGCCGGTGACGGCGGTCGAGCCGCGGGGGGTGAGGACGCGGGTGGCGTAGGTGGTGAGGAGCGCGGCGAGTTCGGGGGCCGGGAGGTCGGCGGTGTCCTCGCCCCAGGCGCGGGGGTCGAGGGCGCCCCAGGGGAGGACCGCGAGCTGGACGCACTGGCGGCCGGTGGTGGGGGTGGCGGGGCGGTAGATGCGGGCCCAGGGACCGAAGCCGCGGCGGGTGAGCTGCCACTTGGCCTTCGTGAGCCGGCGGATGGCCGGGTGGTCGTCGGGGAGGCGGAGCCCGCGGCGGTCTTCGAGGGTGAGGGGCAGGCCCAGCCGTTCCACGGCGGCGGCGGTGAGGACGAGGAGGGGGTCGCCGTCCCTGCCGTTGCGGTGGAGGCGTGGGGAGCGGAGGTTCGCGTGCGGGCCGAGGGCCCAGGCGATGAGGGCGGGGAGATCCTCGGTGGGGTGGTCGAGGACGAGGCCGCCGGTGGTGTGGGCTTGGCCGGTGCCGTCGAGTACGGCGAGGGGGCCGTTCCCTGCCGGGGGCGTGGGGTGGGGGGTGGCCGGAGTCGTGGGGCGGGGGGTGCGGGTGCGGGCCTGCGGCGCTGTTCCCCTACCCGCCCCTTCCCGAAACTGGGGCTCCGCCCCAGACCCCGGGTGGGGGGAGGCGTGGCCCGCGGGGGCGGGCCCGGTGCCTGCGGCGCGGGCCGGCGGGGGCGGCGTTGCGGTGCTCGGTGGGGTGGTCGGGTGGGGGTCGGGCGCAGGCTCGGGACGTGGTGTGGCGACCGGCGGTGTGGCGACCGGCGGTGTGGGGGTGGGGGCCTCGGGGTGGGTGCGGTCGGGGAGGAGGGCGGGTGCGAGCGCCGGGGAGGCTTCGGCGTTAACGCCGTTAACGGCGTTAACGCTCGGGAGGGGGGTGCGGGGCTCGGGGGCCGCAGCGTTAACGGCGTTAACGCCGTTAAGGGGGGCGGGGGGGTGGGAGGGGGTCCCGCTGTCGGTGGGGGATGCGGCGTTAACGGCGTTAACGGCGTTAAGGGGGGCGGGGGGTTGCGGGAGGGCGCCGCCGTCGGGGGGGAGTTCGGCGTTAACGGCGTTAACGCCGTTAACGGGGTGGAGGGTGGCGAGGCCCTCCAGGAGGCGGGCGTAGGCCGCACGCTTGGGGGGGCGGGGGGAGGTGCGGCCGGTTTCCCAGGAGGTGACCGTTTCGCGACGGACCAGCAGGGCCTTGGCGATCTGGTCCTGGCTCAGGCCGGCGGCCTCGCGGAGGCGCTTGCGCTCGTCCGGGTGCGGGAGCGGGTCCTGGGCGGCTTCCTCGAGCAGGGCGTCGACCGCTGCGAAGAGGCTCTCTTGTTCGTTCGGCATGGCTACCTCCGGGTGCAGCCTATGTGAATCGCACCGCTGAACGCACATGAAACACACGTGGGGGCGTTAACGGCGTTAATGCCGCCAGCGCCCCCGGCGTGGGTGGTGCCTCGAGATGCCCGGCTCAGATCCGCATCAGGAGGAGTTCCGTGACGGCCTTCAGGTCGTCCGGGGTGAGGTGCGCCGTGAGGGCGTCCGCGATGGTTTCCGGGGAGATCGTGGAGATCGTGATCCGGGGGGACGGGGTGGGGGACGGGGTGGGGGAGGGGGTGGGGGAGGGGGGAGGGGTTGAGGGAGACGCGTGGGGCGTGGGGGGCGTGGGGGGCGTGGGGGAGTTAACGGCGTTAACGCCGTTAACGGGCTGAGGAGTGCGTTGGCGGGGGGGATTGACGGCGTTGACCGTCTCTTCTGCGGCGGCCTCCTGGACCTCCTGGGGAAGGCGGCCGATGCGGCGGGCCGGTTCGACCTTCAGCTCGCCCGTCTCGACCTTCTCCTGGAGGGCCGGGGTGAGGTTCAGGAGGGTCAGGCGCTGGGAGACCCAGGCCGCCGTCTTGCCGAGGCGCTTGGCGACCTGGGCCTGTGATCCGTGGACGTCGACGAGAGCCTGGAGGGCGCGGGCCTGGTCCATCGGGGCCACGTCCACGCGGTGGACGTTGGCGATCAGGGCCGACTCCAGGATGTCCGCCGCCGACGCGGACAGGGCGTCGTTCACGTGGATGTGCAGCGTCTTGAGGCCGGCCTTGTGGGCGGCCGCCAGGCGGCGGTTGCCGTCGATCACGACGTACGGGGCCCGGCCCAGGCCGTCGGTGGCGCCCGGGTGGGCCTCCATGAAGGCCATGCGGGTGGCGACGGCGAGGGGCTGGAGCTGGCCGCGGGCGACGAGGGACTGGGCCAGCTCGTCGATCTCCGTGAGGTCCTCGCGGAGGTTGAAGGGGTTGTGGGCCAGGGCCTCGATGGGAACCTCGGACGGGGGGACCACGCCGGAGGTGGGTGCGCCGGTGGCCTCCGCGATTGCCGCGCGGCGGGAGCTGACGCCAACCGGCTGGGCCCGGGCGAAGGATGCCGAGACGCCGAGTTTGTCGGCCTTGCTGCTCATGAGATCTCCCGGGCGAGGGCGCGCAGGGCGACCGCTTGGTCGCCCTTGGGGGCGTAGACGAACAGGGGTTGCTTCACGCGGACGGCTTCGCGCTGTTCCTTGAGGTCGGGGACGACGGCGACGACCCGCGGGTCTTTTATGTCCATCCAGGCCTGGAGGGAGGAGGTCGCGATGTACCCGCGGCGGCCGTCGTAGAGGTTGACGACGAGGCCGAGGTAGTCGATGTCGAGGCTGAGGTCGTCGCGCAGATCGTTGATCTGGGAGGTGAGGAGGTCGTAGGCGTCGGCCGAGGAATCCTCCGCCTGTACGACGATCAGCGCGCCGGAGGCGCCCGGCTGTTCGGTGTCGCGGCGGCGCCCGTAGTAGATGGCGGCGTCCATGCTCAGGCCGAGGCTCGGGGGGCAGTCCACGAGGATGACGTCGTAGTCGGACTCGACCGGGGCCAGGGCGCGTTCGAGGGCCGCCTCCCGGGCGCGGACGGTGGAGAGGCGGACGTCGAGGAGGAAGGCGTCCGTGCAGGCGGGCAGGATGTGCAGCCGGTCGCCGAAGCGTTCGTCCGCGATGGGGACGATCAGGTCGGACAGGGGGCCCTTGGCCTCGCCGGCCATGTGGCAGGTGAGGCTGTCGCCGCCGATCGGGAGCGGCTGCTGGCCGAGCTGCTTGGTCAGGTGGCCCTGCGGGTCGAAGTCGATCAGCAGCACGCGCATGCCCAGCCCCGGGAGGTCCTCGAGGTCCAGGGTGGCGGACGCCGGGTCGGGCTGCTGTTCCTCGTCCGACGTGAGGCGGGCCAGTTGGCGGGCGACGCGCACCGGGTGGAGGGTCGAGGGGTCCTCGGCGAGGGCCTCGGCCGTGCCGGCGGTGATGGCGGTCTTGCCGACCCCGCCCTTCTGGTTGCACACGATGATGCGGCGTACGACCGAGGGCCGCTTGACCGTGGGGGCCGGGTTCATCTCCAGCCAGAGGCTGACGGCCTGCGCGAGACCCTGGATGAGGGAGACGCCGCGGTGCTTGGAGTCGGTGCGGAAGGACTCCCACTGGCCGGCGGGCAGCCAGGTGGAGAACGATTCGGCGCCGGACGTGTCGACGGGGGAGGGGGCGGAGGCGAGCGCGCTCCAGTGGCTGATCCCCTGGTGGACGGCATCCTGGATGTCCACCCGCAGTTGGGCGGTGCGGATTTTCAACTCCTGGCGCAGCCACGGGGGAAGTTTGGAGACGACCTTCTCTCGGTCGCTCTGAGACGAGGGCGAAGTCATGAGAGGGACTTTACTAACGTTCAGGGGCGTGCGTGGGCGCCACGCTTGGGTTTTGCTAACGAAATGGCGCGCTTCTGGTTCCGACGCGCGACAGGGCGGCCTCGCACACGCCGTAGCGAGCACCCCCGTGGTTCACCACGGCGTATGCGAGGCCGCCCTGGAAACGCCGTCAGGCGGGCAGAGCGAGTTCGGCCCGGCACTCGGGCGAGCCCGCCGGGTCGAACAGGTGGATCCGGTCCGTCGGCACGATCCCGGGGAGCAGCAGGTTCCACAGATCGGTGATCCGGGTGTGCAGGTCCTCGCGGCCGGTGCGGACGTGCGAGGTGATCTGGATGCCGGTGAACGCGCCGACCAGGAAGGTGGAGACGTCGTAGGCGTTGAGCGACGGCAGTATGTCACCGCGTTCCTGGGCCGGTGTCAGACAGACGTGGCAGGTGTCGATCCAGGTGTTGTACGGGGCGGGGTCGGGCCGGGTGAAGGAGCCGAACTCGACGACCAGGCGGATGCCGGCCCGGATGCGGACGTTGGTGCGCAGTCCGAACGCCATCTGGTGGCTGAGGTCGATGGCCGTCTGGAGCCCGGGGTTCTCGATGGCGGGGATGTTCTGGGAGACCTGGAACTGCTCTTCGATCAGGGTGCGGGCGAGGGCTTCCTTGGACTGGAAGTGGAAGTACAGGGCGCCCTTGGTGACCCCGGCGTACCGGACGACGTCGCTGAGGCTGGTGCCGTCGAAGCCGGAGTGGTCGAAGGCGGTGGCCGCGCCGTCCAGGATGGCCTGGCGGGTGATCTCGGCCCGTTCCTGCCTGGCCCTCGCCACGTGCGTGTCTCCCGAATTGCTTGGTGCGGGGAGCGGTTTCCCCGAGGGGCAATGTAGTGGGAGCGGGGGAAAAAAACCAGTCGACAGGTATTTTTTTAGAGGCGGCCGGGGTGGGCTGGCTCGGGGGTCTGGTGCGGGGCTTGCCGTTAACGGCGTTAACGCCGTTAACGGTCGGGTGGGAGCGGCGGGGCATGATCGGCCCGCGGGGTGGGGTGTTAACGGCGTTAAGGGCTGGGTCCGAACCGGGGGCGTTAACGGCGTTAAGGGTCGGTCCGAGCCGGGGGGCGTTAACGGCGTTAATGGTCTCGGTGGTGGGGTCCGCGTCGGTCCCGGCCCGGGTGGGAGCGTTAACGGCGTTAACGGCGTTAATGGTCCGGGCTGTCGTTCGGGTCACCAGGTCACCAGGTCACCGGGTCACCGGGTCACCGGGTCGGCGGGGGCGGAGCGTTAACGGCGTTAATGGCTGGGGCCGGTGCCCGTCGGGCGGGGTGTCCGGGCGGGCGTGTTAACGGCGTTAACGGTGCGGGGCGTTAACGCCGTTAACGGTGGCGTGGAGACCGGCCTAGCATCGGGGGGCATGAGCGATCTTGGGGAAGGGCTGCAGGGGTTTCGGCTCGATGTGGCGCAGGAGGAGCTGGACGATCTCGCGGAGCGGCTGGGGCGGGTGCGGTGGCCCGATGAGCTGCCGGGGGTGGGGTGGGCGTACGGGATTCCGCTCGGGGAGATGCGCGAGAGCGTCGAGTACTGGCGTGATGCGTACGACTGGCGGGCGGCCGAGGCGCGGCTGAACGAGTGGCCGCAGTTCACCACCGTCATCGACGGGGCCCGGGTGCACTTCGCGCATCTGCGGTCGCCCGAGCCGGGAGCCAGGCCCCTGCTGATGACCCACGGCTGGCCGGGGTCGTTCGTCGAGTTCCAGCGGGTCGCCGGTCCGCTCACCGACCCTCGGGCGCACGGCGGGGATCCTGCCGACGCCTTCCATCTGGTGCTGCCGAGCATTCCCGGCTTCGGGCTCTCCGGGCCGACGACCGAGACCGGCTGGGAGTTCAAGCGGGTCGCGCGGGCCTTCGGAGTGCTGATGGAGCGGCTCGGGTACGAGCAGTACGGGGTCCAGGGCGGCGACTGGGGGGCCGCGATCTCGCGGGAGCTTGGGCGGATCCGGCCGCGGAACGTGGTCGGGGTGCACCTGAACCTGTTGCCGGGAGCCGGGGCGACCCGGGAGCCGGACGCGGAGGAGCTGGCCGCGCTGAGCCCGGCCGAGCGGGAGCGGACCCTCGCGTCCTGGGAGCGGTACCGGGTCTGGGCGCGCGAGCGGCAGGGGTACGCCGACATCCAGGCGACCCGGCCGCAGACCCTCGCGTACGGGCTGAACGATTCGCCGGTGGGCCTGCTCGCCTGGATCGGCGAGAAGTTCGCCGAGTGGAGCGATCCCGGGTGCCCGATCGACCGGGACCAGATGCTGACCAACGTGATGCTGTACTGGCTGACCGGGACGGCCGGCTCCGCCGCCCGGATCTACTACGAGCGGGCGCACGCCGACTACTTCGGGCAGCCGCTCGAGGTGTCGCGGACCCCGACCGCCCTGGCCGACTTCCCCCGGGACAACTTCGTCCCGCTGCGGCACATCGCCGCGCGGACCGACACCATCGTGCGCTGGACCTCCTACGACCGGGGCGGGCACTTCCCCGCCATGGAGGTGCCGGAGCTGTTGGTGGGGGACGTGCGCGCCTTCTTCCGGGAGGTGTGATGATCACCCGATGATCGACGAACAGAGAACGAAGCCCGTCCTGAACGGCGACGAGCGGGCCACCCTGACCAGCCTCCTGCAGCGCCAGCGGGACACCCTGATGATGAAGTGCGCGGGTCTGACCGACGAGCAGCTGCGGCGGAAGGCGGTGGCCCCGTCCGGGTTGAGCCTGCTCGGGCTGGTGCGGCACCTGGCGGAGGTGGAGCGCGGATGGTTCCGCAACGTCGTGGGCGGTGAGGACGTGCGCGGCTACTTCCCGAAGAACGAGGCGGGGGAGCGGACGGAGTTCCACGTCGAGGACGCGGATCCGGCGGAGTCGTTCCGGATCTGGGAGGAGACCTGTGAGCGGTCGAGGAGGATCGTGGAGGCCGCCGAATCCCTGGATGTGACGGGCTACTTCGGCGACCAGCCGTACTCGCTGCACTACGTCCTGACCCACATGATCGAGGAGTACGCCCGGCACAACGGGCATGCGGACCTGTTGCGCGAGGCGATCGACGGGGTGACGGGGGAGTAGGGCGCGGGGTCCTGGGGCTTCGGGCTCCGGGCTTCGGTCCCCGCGGTCAGGTCTGGGAGGCGCCTCCGGCGCGGGTCACGGCGTCCAGGGCGAGCTGCCACGGGAAGTGGGGCGGGGCGTCCGGGCCGGCCGGGCCGGGGGTGAAGCCGGACTCGCCGTAGAGGACTTCGACTCCGGCGGTGCGCAGGACGGCCAGGGACTGGTCGAACTGCGGATGTGCGGCAAGGGCGGCGTTCGTGCAGGGCATGGCGACGACCGGGGTGCCCTTGCCGATGGCCTCGGCGGCGACGCCGACGGCGAAGCGGTCGGTGAGGCCGAGGGCCCAGGAGTTCACCGAGTTGAACGTGACCGGGGCGAACAGCAGGGCGTCGGCCGGGGGCCATACGTCGTCCTCCCCGGGCAGCTTGTACTGCCAGCGCACCGGGTGGCCGGTCAGGGCGGCCAGCCCGTCGAGGCTCCCGGCCACCCAGTGCGCCGCCGTGGGGGTGAGCCCCAGGCAGACGTCCCAGCCGCGGGCCTGGGCGTCCTCGATCACATGGGCTACGTCGAAGACGGGCGGGGCCGCGGAGCAGAGCAGGTAGAGAGTCTTCGTGGTCATGTCACCATATGATCATATTGCTCAACCTCAACCATGCTTGAGGGAGCGGGATGTGTCAGGACGTCCCGGCCGAAACGCGGGTACCGGTCGCGTGCCGCCGCTGCTCCAACCCGCCACCCAACCCCCCACCAGCGTTCGGGCCGCAGGGCGCGGCATCTGAAGATCCATCCGTTTTTCTCCCGGGGGAGCGATGAGTTTCGGGAGCGGCCCCGGTCTGCCCCTGTGAATGCGGGAACGGAGGATGTGGACGGTGTCCACATCCTTGGGTAGGCTGCGGAGCGTCCGATGTGGACGCCGTACACATTTAAGGGGAACCGTCATGCGCAAGGTCATCGCCTCGATCTTCATCTCGGTCGACGGCGTCTTCGAGGACCCGAGCTGGTCGATGCCGTTCTGGAACGAGGAGGCCTCGGAGTTCGCCGGCAAGCAGCTCGCCGCCGCCGACGCGCTGCTCCTGGGCCGGGTGACCTACGAGGGCATGGCGCCGGCCTGGACCGCCCGCGCCGAGGGCGCCGACGCCGGTACCGAGCGCATGAACGCGATGCCGAAGTACGTCGCCACCCGCACCCTGGACACCCCCGAGTGGAACGCCACCTTCCTGACTGGGGACCTCGCCTCCGAGGTCGCCGAGCTCAAGCGCCAGGACGGGGGCGACCTGCTGGTCTACGGCAGCGGACAGCTCGTCAACTCCCTGCTCGCCCACGGACTCCTCGACGAGCTGCGCCTGTGGACCCTGCCGGTCGTGCAGGGCAAGGGCCGCAAGCTCTTCGGCGAGGACTCCCCGGTCACGACGCTGCGGCCGATCGGCACCACGACCTTCGGCAGCGGCGCCCAGGTGCACGCCTACGCCCCCGCCGCGACCTCCGCCTGAGAAGAACCAAGAGGACGAATGACAACGAAAGAGAAGGGACGTTACGACATGGCCGAGCCGGTGAAGGGCCCCGCCAGCTACTTTCCCTCGATCGAGAAGAAGTACGGCCGTCCGATCGCGGAGTGGAAGGACCTCATCCGGTCCTCCCCGCTGACCGGGCACATGGAGCTCGTCTCCTGGCTGAAGACCGAGCACGGCCTGGGCCACGGACACGCCAACGCGCTCGTCGCGCACACGCGCGCGGAGAACGGCGGCGGCAGCGGCGGCGGCAGCGGCGGCCGTTAGACGCTCGCGTATGGAGGTGAGCTTTTCGGCTATGTTCCGTCCAGGGCGGCTGGACTTGACTGTCCTCATGACGCAGACGACGAACCATCCCACGCAGGACGCCGCGCAGCACACCACCCTCGTCATCGGGGGCACCGGCAAGACCGGGCGGCGCGTTGCGGAGAAGCTGACCGCCCAGGGCCGCCCGGTGCGGATCGGATCCCGTCGCGGGTCCCCGGCGTTCGACTGGAACGAGCCCGCGGGCTGGCCGGCCGCGCTGGAGGGCGCGGACCGGGTGTACGTGACCTACTACCCCGACCTGGCCTTCCCCGGCGCCGCGGAACAGATCGGCGCGTTCGCCGAGGCGGCCGTGGCCGCCGGGGCGCGCCGCCTGGTGCTGCTCTCCGGGCGCGGTGAGGAGGCCGCGCAGCACGCCGAGGAGCTCCTGAAGGCCTCGGGCGCCGAGTGGACCGTCGTGCGGGCGAGCTGGTTCAACCAGAACTTCGACGAGAGCTTCTTCCTGGAGCCGGTCCTGGCCGGCGAGTTGGCCCTGCCGACCGCGGAGGCCGTCGAGGCCTTCGTCGACGCCGACGACATCGCCGACGTGGTCGTGGCCGCCCTGACCGACGAGCAGCACATCGGCAGGACGTACGAGCTGTCGGGCCCGCGCCTGCTGAGCTTCTTCGACGTCGCCGCCGAGCTGTCGAAGGTGACCGGCCGTGAGATCTCCTACGTCCCGGTTTCCGACGAGGCCTACCGCGCGGTGCTGCGCGAGAACGGTCTGCCGGAGGAGTTCGCCGACCTCTTCACCCTGATCCTGGACGGGCGCAACGCCCACCTGGTGCACGGGGTGCAGGAGGTGCTGGGGCGCGCGCCCAAGGACTTCGCCGACTTCGCCCGGGAGGCCGCCGCGACCGGGGTGTGGGACGTACGGTCCTGATATGGACACGCTGACCGGTCTCCTCGAAGGCCCGGGCGCCCGGGGCGCCTTCCTCCAGAAGTCCCTCCTCAACCCGCCGTGGGCGATGCGCATCGAGGACCGTGCCCCGCTGTCGGTGGTGACGATGGTGCGCGGCTCGGCATGGCTGTTGCCCGACGCGGGGGAGCGGGTGCGGATCAGCCCCGGGGACGTGGCCGTCGTACGGGGACCCGAGCCGTACACGGTCGCCGACTCCCCGCAGACCCCCGTGCAGATCAGGGTGGGGCCGGACCAGCGGTGCAGCACCCAGGCGGGGGAGGACGTCAGCGACTCCATGCTGCTCGGGGTACGGACCTGGGGCGAGGGCCGGCAGGCGGAGGGCTCCGCGGTGATGCTGAGCGGCACCTACACGGCGCCGACCGAGATCGGCCGGCGGCTGCTGGGCGCGCTGCCCACGATCGTGGTCCGCCCGGCGGGGGCGGCGGACGCCGCTTTGATCGCGCTGCTCGCCTCGGAGATCTCCCGGGACGAGCCGGGCCAGGAGATCGTCCTGAACCGGCTGCTCGACCTGCTGCTCATCGGTGTGCTGCGGGCCTGGCTCGCGGCCCCGGGATCGGGCGCCCCCGCCTGGCACCGGGCGCAGAGCGATCCGGTGGTCGGCCCGGCGCTGCGGCTGCTGCACGAGGACCCGGCGTACGGGTGGACGGTGGAGGAGCTCGCCGCCAGGACCGGTGTCTCCCGGGCCTCGCTGGCCCGGCGGTTCACGGAGGTGGTGGGCGAGCCGCCGGTCGCCTACCTGACGGGCTGGCGGTTGGCGCTGGCGGCGGACCTGCTGCGCGAACCGGACGCCACCGTCGCGACGGTGGCCCGCCGGGTCGGGTACGGCAGCGCGTTCGCGCTGTCGGCGGCCTTCAAGCGGGTACGGGGCGTCAGCCCGCAGCAGTTCCGTTCGGGGGCGGCGGCCGCGGCGGGAGCGGCGGCGGCCGCGTGCGGACCACCGCGCACCGTGGTCCTCCCGGAAACCGAGACGGCCTGATGCTCTGACCGGCCGACCTTTCCCGTCAGAGAACTAGACGTGCTGTCCGGACAGGAGCAGTTCGCCGACGCGCTGGTCGCCGCTGAGTTCGCCGGTGTGGCGGAAACCCAGGCCCAGGTAGAAGGGCTCGGGGCTGCCGTCGCCCGTGTCCCAGGTGACATACGCGCGGCCGGCGCCGCGGCGGCGGAGCTCCTCGACGACCGCGGCGACCGCGAAGCTGCCGTACCCCTTGCCCTGGTGGGCGGCGGAGACGTTCAGGCGCCAGATGCCGGAGCGCCGGTCGGCGGGGTCGCGGGCCGGGTTCCACTGGATGTCGAGGAAGGCCATCACGAAGCCGACCACCTCGTCGCCGTCGACAATGGCCCGCGGCCAGGCGACGTCCCCGTGGACGTACGCCTCGGCCAGTGACTTCACCACCGGGGAGACGAGGTGCGACTGATCGGGGCGCACACGTATCGCGCAGACCGCGTCGATGTTCTCGGCGGTCACGGGTTCCAGGCGGGGGGCTGGGGTGCTGGTCATCGCCTCAGCGTAGGACCTCTCCCGCCGCATGACGTCGTTCCACCCACTCAAGACGAGGATGCAGCGCATGGATACCGCCCACCGCTCCGGCAACACCCGGCTCGCCACCGTACTGATGGTCCTCTCGACGGTCCTCGTCGGGCTGATGGCCGGTCTGTTCTTCGCCTTCGACGTCTCGGTGATGCCGGGCCTGGCCGCGGGCGACGAGCGGACCTACGTGAGCGCCATGCGCGGCTTCAACACGGCCATCGACGGCAACCCGCTGTTCGGGACCGCCTTCGTGCTCGCGCTGCCGGCGGCCGCGGCCTCGGCGGTCGTCGAACTGCGCGGGGGGCGGCGCGGCACCGCGCTGTGCGTCGGGGTGGCCGCGGCGGCGTACCTGGCCGTCCTCGTGCTCACCTTCGCGGTGAACATCCCCCTCAACAACCAGCTCGCCGAGGCGGGCGCCGTCGCGGACATGCGGGACTTCGGGATCGTGGAGGAGTTCAAGACCACCTGGGTCACCACGAACATCGTCCGCACCCTGCTGAGCACGGCCGCCCTCAGCGCGCTCGCCCGGGCCCTGGTCCTGTACGGCCGGGCCACCCCGGGCGGGCGTCCCTGAGGCTGGGCACTAGGGGGTGTCTGACGGAGGTCCGTGGTGAAGGAGCGGTGTCCGGTGCGTGCTCTCGGCGTGCCGGCCGGATGCCCCCGTACTGGACGTAC
>NZ_JBEZLA010000078.1:0-28351 GCF_040651925.1 Streptomyces sp. NPDC048349
CTTCCTGGCTCCCTGCGGCTTCCGGTCCCCCCGGATCTCGAAGTCCATCGCACCCCTTGTGCTGGGGCGTTGCAACGACTCCTAGAACCCAAGCTGAGGGGTGCGGGCCCTTCGCTTGCCCGTGGTGCGGGGCGGGCTCAGACGGCGAGCAGCTTGCGCACGCGGTCCGCGCCGACGGCGAGCAGCAGCGTGGGCAGGCGGGGGCCGGTCTCGCGGGTCACGAGGAGGCGGTACAGCAGGGCGAAGAACGTCCGCTGTGCGATCTTGAGCTCGGGGGTGGGCTTGGCGTCGGGCTCGAGTCCGGCCATGACCTTGGGTACGCCGTAGACCAGGGTGGTCAGCCCGTCCAGGGACCAGTGCGAGTCCAGTCCCTCGAGCAGGAGGCGCAGCGAGGCGCGGCCCTCGTCGTCCAGGGACGACAGCAGCTCCGTGTCGGGCTCCTCGCGTACGAGGGTCCGCTGGTCGGCGGGGACCTGGGTGGTGATCCAGTTCTCCGCGCGGTCCAGGCGGGGCCGTACCTCGTCGAGGGAGGTGAGCGGCTTGTCGGGCTCGAGGTCGCTGAGGATGCGCAGGGTCTGCTCGTCGTGGCCGGCGGTGATGTCGACGACCGAGGCGAGCGTCCGGTAGGGCATCGGGCGCGGGGTGCGGGGCAGCTCGTGGGAGGCGACCCGTACGGCGCGGCTGTGGGCGGCCGCGTCGGCGGGCAGGACGGAGCCGTCGGCGACCTTGGCCTCCAGCTTGTCCCACTCGTCGTAGAGGCGCTGGATCTCCTGGTCGAAGGCGATCTTGAAGGACTGGTTGGGGCGGCGGCGGGCGTACAGCCAGCGCAGCAGCTGGGGCTCCATGATCTTCAGCGCGTCGGCCGGGGTGGGCACGCCGCCCTTGCTGGAGGACATCTTGGCCATGCCGCTGATGCCGACGAACGCGTACATCGGGCCGATCGGCTGTTCGCCGCCGAAGATGTGCACGATCTGGCCGCCGACCTGGAAGGAGGAGCCGGGCGAGGAGTGGTCGACGCCGGAGGGCTCGAAGACGACGCCTTCGAAGGCCCAGCGCATCGGCCAGTCGACCTTCCAGACGAGCTTGCCGCGGTTGAACTCGCTGAGCTTGACCGTTTCGGTGAACTCGTCCTCGGTGCAGACGTAGGTCATCTCGGTGGTCTCGTCGTCGTACGAGGTGACCTTGGTGAAGTCCTTGCCGCATGCGCCGCAGTAGGGCTTGTACGGGAAGTAGCCGGCCTCGCCGGCGCTGCCGTCGTCCTCGGCGGCTGCGCCGGAGCCCTCGGCGGCCTCGAGCTCGGCCTCGTCGACCTGCTTCTGCTGGGGCTTCTTGCCGCCGGGCTTCTGCTTGGTGCGGTACTGGTCGAGCACGGCGTCGATGTCACCGCGGTGCTTCATCGCGTGCAGCACCTGCTCGCGGTAGGCGCCGGAGGTGTACTGCTCGGTCTGGCTGATGGGGTCGTATTCGACGCCCAGTTCGGCCAGTGCCTCGACCATGGCGGCCTTGAAGTGCTCGGCCCAGCTGCCGTACTGCGAGCCGGCGGGGGCGGGGACGGCCGTCAGGGGGCGGCCGATGTACTGGCCGTAGGTCTCCTCGTCCACGCCGGGGATGCCCTTGGGGACCTTGCGGTAGCGGTCGTAGTCGTCCCACGAGATGAGGTGGCGGACCTCGAAGCCGCGGCGGCGGATCTCGTCCGCGACCAGGTGCGGGGTCATGACCTCGCGGAGGTTGCCCAGGTGGATCGGGCCGGAAGGGGAGAGTCCGGACGCGACGACGACAGGTTTGCCGGGTGCTCGGCGCTCCGCCTCGGCGATGACCTCGTCCGCGAAACGGGAGACCCAGTCGGTCTCGGTGCTGCTCTGAGCCACGACACGTCCTTCTACTCGAATGCTGGCTTCGGCCATTCTCCCAGACGGAACGGGCCGCTCCGGGGTTGCTCGTCACCCGGGGTCCTCCCGGGATTCTCCCGAGAAACCGAGGGCACCTCCGTGGGATACTCGGCACTTGTCGGAACAACCAAGTGCACCTCAACAGGAACGGCAGCTCATGGCCTCGGTCCCTTCCCTCGCTTCCTCCGTCAATCAGCGCGTCGCGGACGCCCTCGCCTCCGCCCTGCCGGAGGCCGGTGCCGCCGACCCGCTGCTGCGACGAAGCGACCGGGCGGACTTCCAGGCCAACGGCATCCTGGCGCTCGCGAAGAAGGCGAAGGCCAACCCGCGCGAGCTGGCGGCGACCGTGGTCGAGGGCATCGCGACCGGTGACCTGATCCAGGAGATCGAGGTCTCGGGCCCCGGCTTCCTCAACATCACCATCACCGACAAGGCGATCATCGAGACGCTCGCGGCGCGGGCGCTCGACGACCGCCTCGGCGTGCCGCTCGCGGCGGACCCGGGCACCACGGTGATCGACTACGCGCAGCCGAACGTGGCCAAGGAGATGCACGTCGGGCACCTGCGGTCCGCGGTGATCGGTGCCGCGATGGTGGAGATCCTGGAGTTCACGGGCGAGAAGGTGGTCCGCCGCCACCACATCGGCGACTGGGGCACCCAGTTCGGCATGCTCATCCAGTACCTGCTGGAGCACCCGCACGAGCTGGACCACAAGTCCGAGGAAGAGGTCTCCGGCGAGGAGGCCATGTCCAACCTGAACCGTCTCTACAAGGCCTCGCGCGCGCTCTTCGACTCCGACCAGGAGTTCAAGACGCGCGCCCGGGCCCGGGTGGTGGACCTCCAGGCGGGCGACCCGCAGACCCTGGCGCTGTGGCAGCGGTTCGTGGACGAGTCGAAGATCTACTTCTACTCCGTCTTCAACAAGCTGGACATGGACATCCAGGACCCCGACGTGATCGGTGAGTCCGGCTACAACGACATGCTGGTCGAGACCTGCAAGCTGCTGGAGGAGTCGGGCGTCGCCGTCCGCTCCAACGGCGCGCTGTGCGTGTTCTTCGACGACGTGAAGGGTCCGGACGGCAACCCGACGCCGCTGATCGTGCAGAAGTCGGACGGCGGCTTCGGCTACGCGGCCACCGACCTGTCGGCGATCCGCAACCGTGTCGCCGAGCTGGGCGCGACGACGCTGATCTACGTGGTCGACGCGCGGCAGTCCCTGCACTTCAAGATGGTCTTCGAGACCGCCCGCCGGGCCGGCTGGCTGAACGACGAGGTCAAGGCCGTCCAGCTGGCCTTCGGCACGGTCCTCGGCAAGGACGGCAAGCCGTTCAAGACCCGTGAGGGCGAGACGGTCCGGCTGGTGGACCTGCTGGACGAGGCGATCGACCGTGCGGCGGCCGTCGTGCGGGAGAAGGCGCAGGACCTGTCCGAGGCCGAGATCGGCGAGCGGGCGGTTCAGGTGGGCATCGGCGCGGTGAAGTACGCGGACCTGTCGACCTCTGCCGCCCGGGACTACAAGTTCGACCTGGACCAGATGGTCTCCCTGACGGGTGACACGTCGGTGTACCTCCAGTACGCGTACGCCCGCATCCAGTCCATCCTGCGCAAGGCCGGGGACGCGAAGCCCGCTGCCCACCCGGAGCTGGAGTTGGCCCCGGCCGAGCGTGCGCTGGGCCTGCACCTGGACCACTTCGGCGAACTCATCGCCGAGGCGGCGTCGGAGTACGCGCCGCACAAGCTGGCGGCGTACCTCTACCAGCTGGCCTCGCTCTACACGACGTTCTACTCGGAGTGCCCGGTCCTGAAGGCGGACACCCCGCAGCAGGTCGAGAACCGTCTGTTCCTGTGCGACCTGACGGCCCGCACGCTCACCAAGGGCATGTCGCTCCTCGGCATCCGGACGCCCGAGAAGCTCTGACATCCGGACAACCCGCACGAAACGCCAACGGCCCCGGCAGCTGCTGCCGGGGCCGTTGGCGTTTCGTGATCTTCCAGCGATCAACTTTCCCGTCGGCCCCATTAATCTGAGCATGTTCAAAAGACTTATGGGGGGAAACAAATGAAGAAGATCAAGCGCATGGCCGCCGTGGCCGCGGTGGCCGTGGCCGGACCGACCGTCCTGACCGCCACGCCCGCGCTGGCCGCCGAGCAGCCCGCCGTGATCGTCCCGGACGTGGCGCCGAAGGACGATGCCACCGACGCCGTGACGCCGCCCGCGCCGGAACCCACTCCGACCACGCCCGTCGTGGAAGCGCCCGTCGTGGAAGCGCCCGCGCCGACGCCCGTCGCCGAGAAGCCCTCGGCGCCCGCACCGGCCCCGGCACCCGCGCCCGCCGAGCAGCCCGCGAAGGAGACCAAGCCCGCCGCGGACAAGCAGGACGCCGCCGACGGGATCCTGATGGGCCCCGACGTCACCATCGCGGGCATCCCGAAGAACGGCTTCAAGCCGGGCGGCGGCTGGACCCAGCTGAAGGTGACGGTCGACAACTCGGGCCACACCTGGGTACCCGGACTCCAGCCCCAGCTGTCGATCGGCAAGGCCGAGGGCAAGCTGAAGTCGAGCCACTACAAGATCGAGTACCGCGTCACCCACCAGGACGGCAGCACCTTCTGGACGCCGGCCACGGCGCTCAACACCGACGGCGACGGCTCCAGCATGAGCGGCTACTGGGTCGGCATCGTCGGCCCTCTCGACCGCGGTGCGAGCTACGACATCGACGTGCGCATCAGCTTCACCGCGGACGCCCCGCGCGTCGCCTTCGACATGGCCTCCGACGCCGTGAGCAAGCAGATCGACGGCACTCAGAACTGGGCCCCGACCACCTGGTACGACGCCAAGATCGAAGGCGCCGAGGACGGGGAGGAGTCGCCGATCGTCGAGGGCCCCGCTCTGTCGGTGAACGGCGTTCCGGAGAGCATCACGGCGGGCGGCGGCTGGACCAACCTGTCCGTCCGCGTGGACAACTCCGGCAAGGAGGCCCTGGACACCTTCGCCGTCGGACTGGTCCTGGCCCGCCCCGACTGGACCCCGATCAAGGGCTCGCAGGTCAAGGTCGAGGTCCTGAGCAAGGACAAGGACGGCAACGCCGGCTGGCATGAGGCAGAGGTCCAGGCCGGGGAGGAGAGCGCCTTCCTCGGTGCCGACCTCGCCGCCGGCCCGGTCGCGGCCGGCCAGAGCTTCGACGTCCAGGTCCGCATCCGTCTGACGGCCGATGCGCAGCTCGGCGACCTGCGCATCTCCTCCTGGGGAACGTCCCAGGTCAGCCCGGAGACCCCGGCCCCGTGGGCCCACTCGTGGTCGAAGGCGCGCCTGACGAAGATCGTCGCCGCCGACCCGGCCACCGGTGACAACGGCAACCAGCCGAACCCGAACGGCGGCGCCAAGCCGATCACCGACACCACCACCGGCGGTACCGGCACCGGCGGCGAGCTCGCCGCCACCGGCGCCGACGCGGCCACCACCTGGGCCCTCGGGGGCGCGGGCGTGGCCCTCGCCCTGGGCGCCGCCCTGGTCGCGGGCACCGGCCGCCGCCGTCGCACCACCGCCTGAACCGGGACCGGGCCGTTCACCCGAACGGCCCGGTTCGGTACACCTGCCCCGGGTAGGGGACGGCCCGTCCTTCCCCCATCCGACGGGAGAGCCCCGTGCCCGACATGAACGGCCCCTACAAGTCCGGCGCCCCGTGCTGGATCGACCTGATGGTCCCCGACCAGCAGGCGGCCCTCGACTTCTACTGCGGCCTCTTCGGCTGGACCGGCGAGATCGGCCCGCCCGAGCAGGGCGGTTACTCCGTCTGCACCCTCAAGGGCAAGCCCGTCGCCGGGATCATGAAGGCGATGAACCCGGACGGCAGCATCCCCGACCCGATGCCGCCGGCCGTGTGGACGACGTACCTGTCCACCGACAGCCTCGACTCCACCCTCAAGTCCCTCACCGACGCCCGCGGCCGCATCCTCATGGGCCCGGTGGACGTCATGGACCTCGGCAGGATGGCCGTCGCCACCGACCCGACCGGGGCCGCGTTCGGCCTGTGGGAGCCGGGCAGCTTCGACGGCGCGGGCATCGTCAACGAGCACGGCGCACTGATCTGGAACGAGCTGAGCACCGGCGACACCGATGCGGCCGCCGCGTTCTACTCCGCCATCCTGCCGGTCACCGCCGCCCCGTCCGAGGCGGAAGGCGGCCCGGCGTACACGGAGTTCAAGGTCGCCGGCCGCGCCGTGGCCGGGATGACGGGCCTCGACAACCTCCCGCCCGGCACGCCCCCGAACTGGCTGCCGTACTTCCACGTCGACAGTGTGGACGGCATCCAGAGCGCGGCCGCCGAGGCCGGCGCCAAGGTCCTGATGCCCGCCTTCGACATGGTGGCGGGCCGGATGGCCGTCCTGGCCGACCCGCAGGGAGCCCCGTTCGCGGTGATCACCGCGAAGGCCCCCGAGCAGCCCGCCTGATCCCTCCCGGGGTCAGCGGAACTCGCACCACACGACCTTGCCCGGCGCCCGGGGCAGCACGCCCCAGGCGTCGGCGAGGGCCGCCACGATCGTCAGCCCCCGCCCGGGCGGCCGCTCCGCCATCCGCGACAGCCCCGGCCCGCTGTCGTGCACCTCGACGCGGACGGTCGCGTCCTCGAAGACGAGCAGCCGCAGCCGGTAGCCCCGGCCGGGCGGAACCCCGTGCCGCAGGGCGTTGGTGGCCAATTCGCTCACGCAGAGCAACATGTCGTCCTTGCGGGATGTCACACCCCATACGTCAAGTGTCTCTGCCGCGAACTGCCTGGCAGTGGCCACGGTTTGGTGCGCCCGGTGGTAGAGGCGGTCACGCATCAGGGCGGGTTGAGTATCCACATTCACGGGACGATCGTCGCGCGCAGTGACTAGCGTGTGACTGATCGCCGACCCGTACTCAGTGATGAGTACGGGTCGGCGCGGGGTAATGCAGGAGCACGGGTGGGGAGTTCACCGTCATGCCACCGAGGAAACGAGTACGGCCGAACGCGACGACCATGAAGATGGTCGGCGCGATGGTGGCCGCCGCCCGCATCGCCAAGAACCTGACCCAGAAGCAGCTCGGAGAGCTGGTCCGGCTGGACGCGGAGACCATCGCCTCCATCGAGCAGGGCCGCCGGGCCCTGATGCCGAACGTCGCCGAGCTGATGGATCAGCACCTGGGCCTGCCGGGCGTGCTGACCGTGGCCGCGCACGAGATGCCAGAGGTCGATGTGACCCCGCCGTGGGCGGAGGAATACATGGATCTGGAGAAGGCAGCGATCGCCCTGTCCTGGTTCGACAACCAGGTCGTACCGGGCCTGCTCCAGACCGAGAACTACGCCCGCGCGGTGTTCACGTGCCGCGTTCCGGCCCACCCGGAGGAGGAGATCGAGGCGCTGACCGTCAAGCGCCTCGCTCGGCAGAAGATACTGCGCCGCAGCCATCCGCCCACGCTGAGCTTCGTCGTCTGGGAAGCCGTACTCCGCGACCGGATCGGCGGTGACGAAGTGTACGCGGAGCAGCTTCGCCACCTGTGCAACTGCTCCTACCTCCCGGACGTGAGTCTCCAGGTGATGCCGCTGGGCCTCGCCTCTCAGGCGGCACTCGACGGCCCCTTCACTCTCCTGGAAACCCGGGACCATCAGCACCTCGGCTACGCCGAAAGCCAACGTGGCAGCCAACTCATCTCGGATCCGGATGAGGTCAGCATCCTGGCCCGGAGGTATGCGATGCTGCGGACACAGGCCCTCAACACCGAGCAGACGCGGGGTCTGTTGAACCGCCTGCTAGGAGAGACATGAGTGCCACGACCGCACTGAAGTGGTTCAAGTCCAGCTACAGCGGCAGCGATGGTGGCCAGTGTCTGGAAGTCGGCATGTCCTGGCGGAAGTCCACGCACAGCGGCGGCGACGGCGACGCCTGTGTCGAAATCGCCACCGGCCCCGCCGCTGTCCACGTCCGTGACTCCAAGGTCACGGACGGCCCGGTCCTGACCCTGACCCCCGCCGCCTGGGCCGACCTCACGGCGTGGGCCGGCTCCGCGAGCTGATCAGCTCCGCCAGCCCGTCCAGGATCCGCCCCAGCCCGAACGCGAACTGGAAGTCCGGCTCGCCGGACCCGGCGAACGCGTCGGAATCCAGCAGCCGCGTCACCGACGGGTGCGTGTCCGGGCCGGTCATAAGCCGCAGCGTGCGCAGGTACTGGGCCATCGCCACGTCCGGTGCGACGCCTGACTTCATCATGGCGTCGATCATGTCGGCGGCCATGGTGGCCTCGTTCCGCACGAGCCCGCCGATCAGGATGATCGTCGAGAGCTTCTCGCCCTCGTGCAGGCCGGTGCCGGCCAGCGCGGCGAGCCCGCGTTCCATCCAGGCGAGCTGGTTCGGGCTGACCGGCGCCGCGGTGATCGGGATGCGCAGGATCCAGGTGTTGGCCATCAGGACGGCCCGCTGCGCGTACGCCCACTCCGACAGCAGCTCCCGCCAGCCCGCCCCCTCCCCCCCGGAGGGGTCCGGCGGGGTGCCCACTCCCGCATCCGCCATCAGGATGTAGAGCTCTTCCTTCGCCGTGACGTACCGGTAGAGGGACATCGTCGAGACGCCCAGCTCCTTGGCCACCCGGCCCATGGAGACGGCGTCCATGCCCTCCCCCGCGGCCAGCGCGACCGCCGCGTCCACGATCCGCGCGAGGGTGAGCGTGGGGCGCGGGCCCTTGCCGGGGCGTTCGCGCAGTCCCCAGGCCATTTCCAGGCTCGCCGGGAGCCCGCTTTCGCCCGCCGGTTCCTTCGCCATCACCACCCCCCTCCCTCGTAAGCCGTTGACCCCCATCCTAGTTCTGTGTATTACTTACACAGAAGAGCGTAACCCATACGCAGAAGGGAGCGTGGTCCCATGACCACGTATGACCTCGGCATCCACGCCACCGGCCTGACCAAGTCCTACGGGGACCTGCGCGTCCTCGACGGCATCGACCTGGCGGTCCCCCGCGGCAGCGTCCTGGCGCTCCTCGGCCCCAACGGCGCGGGCAAGACCACCGCCGTCCGCCTCCTCGCCACCCTCAGCCGCCCCGACTCCGGCACCGCCCGCGTAGCCGGGCACGACGTCATCTCCGAGCGTGCGCGGGTCCGCGAACGCATCAGCGTCACCGGGCAGTTCGCGGCCATCGACGACCTGCAGACCGGCGCCGAGATGCTCCGCACGATGGGCCGCCTGTCCGGGCTGTCCGCGCGCGAGTCCCGTACCCGCGCCGACGAACTGCTGGCGCGCTTCGGGCTCGCCGAGGCCGCCGGACGCACCGCGAAGACGTACTCGGGCGGTATGCGCCGGCGCCTCGACCTTGCCGCGGGCCTCGTTTCCCGGCCCGAGGTGATCTTCCTGGACGAGCCGACCACCGGGCTCGACCCGCGCAGCCGCCAGGACCTGTGGGAGCTCGTACGGGAACTGCGCACGGACGGCGCGACCGTCCTGCTCACCACGCAGTACCTGGAGGAGGCCGACCGGCTCGCCGACCGCGTCGCCGTCCTGGCCGACGGGCGGATCGCCGCCGAAGGCACGCCCGCCGCGCTCAAGTCCCGCGTCGCGGGCCACCGCCTCGACCTGACCCTGACCACCCGCGGCGCCTACGAGGCGCTCGCCGGGCGGGCCGTCCACCTCGCCCCGGAGGACCTCACCCTCGGCCTGCCCACCGACGGCAGCGCCGCCCACGTCCGGGCCCTGCTCGACGAACTCGACCCGGACCGCACCGCGGTGGACCGCTTCGCCGTCCGCACCGCCACCCTCGACGACGTGTTCCTCACCCTGACGGGAGCCGCCCCATGAGCACCTCCGCCCTCACCCTGGCCGGACGCAGCCTGCGCATCAGCAGCCGCCGGCCGGACGCGCTGATCACCGCCCTGATGCTCCCGGTCATGCTGATGCTGATCTTCGTCTACTTCTTCGGCGGGGCCATCGACACCGGCACCACGTACGTGACGTACGTGGTCCCGGGAGCCATGCTGCTGTGCGCGGGCTTCGGTGCGGCGGCCACCGCCGTCAGCGTCGCCGAGGACATGAAGAACGGCGTCATCGACCGGTTCCGCTCCCGGGACATCGGCGGCATCCCGATCCTGGCCGGCCACGTGGCGGCCTCGGTCCTGCGCAACCTGGTGTCCACCACCCTGGTCCTGGCCGTCGCCCTCGCCATCGGCTTCCGCCCGCAGGCCTCCGCATCCGCCTTCCTGGCCGCGGCGGCGCTGCTCACGACGTACATCACGGCGATCTCCTGGCTGGCCGCGACGCTCGGGCTGCTCGCCAAGTCCCCCGAGGCGGCGGGCGGTTTCACCTTCCTGATGATGTTCCTGCCCTACCCGTCCAGCGCCTTCGTGCCCATCGACACCATGCCCGGCTGGCTCCACGGCTTCGCCGAACACCAGCCGCTCACCCCGGTGATCGAATCCCTGCGCGCCCTGCTCCTGGACCAGCCCGCGGGCAACGCCCCCTGGCTCGCCCTGATCTGGTGCGCGGCGATCACGGCCCTGTCCCTGACCCTGGCCGCGGTCCTCTTCGAGCGACGGACCCGCTGACGGGCTCCGGAGAGAACCCGTCAGCGGGCCTGAACGCTGCCGCACCGCCCACCTGCCGCACCGCTCACCTGCTCAGCGGTTGAGCGGGTAGGAGTGCCGGCCCGTCGCCTCGTCGATCTCGGAGTGGGCCTTCTGCAGCATCTGCGACGCGAGATCCATGAGCGCGCGAGCACCCGCGATCTCTTCCCCGACCCTCAGCTGCTCCGGGTCGGAGGGGTGGCGCAAGGCATAGCCCCGCGCCCTGATCTCGGAGCCGTCCCCGAGTCTGACCAGGGCCGCCGCACTGGTGCGGTGGCCCTCCTCGGTGAATTCGAGCTCCACATGCCACCCGACGAGCGTGGACATGGTGCATCACCTCCACGGGGTCACCCTTCCCTCCAGGGTGCGCCCGCCGGGGCCGGAGCGCGAGCGCTCAGCGAGCGGCGCGCAGCCAGCCCGCGACCTCCGTCGCCCAGTACGTCAGGATCGTGTCCGCGCCCGCCCGCTTGATGCCGAGCAGGGTTTCCAGGATGGCCCGGTCGCGCTCGATCCAGCCCTTCTCCGCGGCCGCCTCGATCATCGCGAACTCGCCGCTGATCTGGTACGCCGCCACCGGGACGTCCACCGACTGCGCCACCCGGTACAGGACGTCCAGGTAGGGCCCGGCCGGCTTGACCATGACCATGTCGGCGCCCTCCTCCAGGTCCAGAGCCAGCTCGCGCAGCGACTCCCGCGCGTTCGCCGGGTCCTGCTGGTAGGTCTTGCGGTCGCCCTGGAGGGAGGAGGCGACGGCCTCGCGGAAGGGGCCGTAGAAGGCGGAGGAGTACTTCGCCGTGTACGCCAGGATGGAGACGTCCTCGTGCCCGGTCTCGTCCAGCGCGTCGCGGATGACGCCGACCTGCCCGTCCATCATCCCGCTCGGGCCCACCACGTGGACGCCCGCGTCGGCCTGGACCTGCGCCATCTCGGCGTACCGCTCCAGCGTCGCGTCGTTGTCGACCCGGCCGTGCTCGTCCAGGACGCCGCAGTGCCCGTGGTCGGTGTACTCGTCCAGGCACAGGTCCGACATGATCACCAGGTCGTCTCCGACCTCGGCCTTCACGTCGCGGATCGCGACCTGGAGGATCCCGTCCGGCTCGGTGCCGGCCGTGCCCAGGGCGTCCTTGTTCTCGTCCGCCGGAACACCGAACAGCATGATCCCCGCGACCCCGGCCTCGACCGCCTCCACCGCGGCCTTGCGCAGCGTGTCGCGCGTGTGCTGGACCACGCCCGGCATCGCCGAGATCGCCAGGGGCTCGCTGATGCCCTCCCGCACGAACGCAGGAAGGATCAGGTCCGAGGGGTGCAGCCGGTTCTCGGCGACCATCCGCCGCATCGCCGGGGTGGTGCGCAGCCGCCGGGGCCGCGAGCCGGGGAAGGATCCGTACGCGCTCATTCGTCAGTCGCCTCTTCGAGCATCGAGAACAGTCGGGAACAAGCGTAGGCCCGGACGCTCGGCGCCCGGGCCCACCCCACTGACATCAGGTCACGTCAGGTCACGTCGTACGACGCCGACGCGCCCCCGGCCTGCGCTCGCTCGGCCGGAACACCGTCTCGCCGGCCTCCTTGGCCGCCTCGCGGCGCGCCGCACCGTACTCGGCCAGCGCCTCCGCCAGCTTCGACACCGACGGCTCCGGCGACAGCACGTCCACGCGCAGCCCGTGCTCCTCCGCCGTCTTGGCCGTCGCCGGCCCGATACAGGCGATCACGGTCACGTTGTGCGGCTTCCCGGCGATGCCCACCAGGTTGCGGACGGTGCTCGAGGAGGTGAACAGCACGGCGTCGAAGCCGCCGCCCTTGATCGCCTCACGCGTGTCCGCCGGCGGCGGGGAGGCCCGCACGGTCCGGTAGGCGGTGACGTCGTCGACCTCCCACCCGAGCTCGATCAGCCCGGCGACCAGGGTCTCGGTCGCGATGTCGGCCCGCGGCAGGAACACGCGGTCGATCGGGTCGAAGACCGGGTCGTAGGGCGGCCAGTCCTCCAGCAGCCCGGCCGCGGACTGCTCCCCGCTCGGCACCAGGTCCGGCTTCACACCGAACTCCACGAGCGCGGCCGCGGTCTGCTCGCCCACCGCGGCGACCTTGATCCCCGCGAAGGCCCGCGCGTCGAGCCCGTACTCCTCGAACTTCTCGCGCACCGCCTTCACGGCGTTGACCGAGGTGAAGGCGATCCACTCGTAGCGGCCCGTCACCAGGCCCTTCACGGCCCGCTCCATCTGCTGCGGGGTCCGCGGCGGCTCCACGGCGATCGTCGGCACCTCGTGGGGCACCGCGCCGTACGAACGCAGCTGGTCGGAGAGCGAGGCGGCCTGCTCCTTGGTGCGCGGTACGAGCACCCGCCAGCCGAACAGCGGCTTCGACTCGAACCAGGCCAGCTCCTCGCGCCGCGCGGCGGCGCTGTGCTCCCCGACCACGGCTATGACCGGCCGGGCGCCCTCGGGCGAGGGGAGCACCTTGCCCTGCTTGAACACCTGGGCGATCGTGCCCAGCGTCGCGGACCAGGTCCGCTGGCGCGTGGTCGTACCGGCGACGGTCACCGTCAGCGGGGTGTCGGGCTTGCGCCCGGCGCCCACCAGCTCGGCGGCGGCACTCGAGACGGTCTCCAGCGTCGCGGAGACGACGAGGATGCCGTCGCTCGCCCCGACCTCGCTCCAGCAGCGCGCCGACGCGTTCTTCGCGTCCACGAACCGCACGTCCGCACCCTGCTTGTCGCTGAGCGGCACACCGGCGTACGCGGGCACGCCGACGGCGGTCGCGACGCCCGGCACCACCTCGAAGGGGATCCCTGCGGTGGCGCAGACGAGCATCTCCTCGGCCGCGTTGCCGTCGAGACCGGGGTCGCCGGTGACGGCACGCACGACCCGCCTGCCGGACCGTGCGGCCTCCATGACAAGATTGGCGGCGTCGCGGATCACCGGGACCCCGGCGGCCGCTGACACTTCGTCAGCGATCGTCAGCTGCGGCGTGTCGACACCCGCGCGCGCATGCGTCCGTACGACGTCGAGCACCTCGGGCTCCGCGATCAGTACGTCCGCGGCGGCGAGGGCCTCGACGGCGCGCAGCGTCAGCAGACCCGGGTCGCCGGGGCCGGCACCGAGGAAGGTGACGTGTCCGTGGGCAGCGAGTGCCGGGAAAGCGGAGGTGGTCGGACTTGAGGGGTTCAAAGCGATCGCTCCCCCATCAGACCGGCCGCGCCCTTGGCCAGCATCTCGTCCGCGAGTTCGCGGCCGAGAGACATGGCCTCGTCGTACGACTGGGGCACGGGACCGGTGGTGGACAGCTGCACCAGCGTCGAGCCGTCGAGGGTTCCGACGACGCCGCGCAGGCGCATTTCATTGACAGTCTGTCCGTCGGCCAGCAGGTCGGCGAACGCGCCCACGGGTGCGCTGCAGCCGGCCTCGAGGGCGGCGAGCAGGGAACGCTCGGCGGTCACGGCGGCCCGGGTGTGCGGGTCGTCGAGCTCGCCGAGCGCGGCGATGAGGTCCGAATCGGACGCGAGGCATTCCACGGCCAGGGCACCCTGGCCGGGAGCGGGCAGGACGTGGTCGACCGACAGCAGGTCGGTGGCCTCGTCACTGCGCCCGATCCGGTTCAGGCCGGCGGCGGCGAGCACGACGGCGTCGAGCTCCCCGGCCCGTACGAACCCGATGCGGGTGTCGACGTTCCCGCGGATCGGCACGGTCTCGATCCGCTTGCCGAGCGAGCGGGCGTAGTGGTTCAGCTGGGCCGTCCGCCGCGGCGAACCGGTACCGATCCGGGCGCCGTCGGGCAGCTGCTCGAAGGTCAGACCGTCGCGGGCGACGAGCGCGTCCCGCGCGTCCTCGCGGCGCGGCATGGCCGCGATCACGAGGTCGTCGGGCTGCGCGGTCGGCAGGTCCTTCAGCGAGTGCACGGCGAAGTCGACCTCGCGGCGCAGCAGCGCGTCGCGCAGGGCGGTGACGAACACACCGGTCCCGCCGATCTGCGCGAGGTGCTCGCGCGACACGTCGCCGTACGTCGTGATCTCCACGAGCTCGACGGGCCGGCCGGTGATCGCCCGTACCGCCTCGGCGACGTGCCCCGACTGGGACATGGCCAGCTTGCTCCGCCGCGTACCGAGCCGCAGCGGCTGGTCGGGACGTGTGTTCATGATGCCCGTCCTGGGTCGTCGTCGTTGATCGGATCGGCCGCGTCTGCCCGGCTGACGGAAGCCACCGTCTGAGGGTCGAGGTCGAAGAGTTCGCGCAGCGCCTCGGCGTACCCGGCGCCGCCGGGCTCGCTCGCGAGCTGCTTCACGCGCACGGTCGGCGCGTGCAGGAGCTTGTCGACGACGCGGCGCACGGTCTGGGTGACCTCGGCGCGCTGCCGTTCGTCGAGATCGGGCAGCCGCCCGTCGAGGCGTGCCACTTCCATGGCCACGACCTCGGCCGCCATGGCCCGCAGGGCGACGACGGTGGGCGTGATGTGCGCGGCCCGCTGGGCCGCGCCGAAGGCCGCCACTTCCCCGGTGACGATGGTCCGCACCGCGTCGACGTCGGCGGCCATCGGGGCGTCCGCGGACGCCTCGGCAAGGCTCTCGATGTCGACCAGCCGCACGCCGGGGATCCGGTGCACCGCGGCGTCGATGTCCCGGGGCATGGCCAGGTCCAGCAGCGCCAGGCGGGCGCTCGGCCCGTCGGCGTGCGTACGGGTGCCGCGCCGGGGCTGCCGCTGAGCGGCGGCCTCGCCCTGGTCGGCCCAGGTCCCGTGCAGTTCCAGCGAGTTGGCGTCGACCCCGGTCAGGGCGGCCCGCCCGTCGGGCCCGACGGGACACCCGTCGGCCTCCACGGGCGCGGCAATGGTCCGCGCGGCCCCGGCATCGGCGAGCCGGCCTCCGGCCCGGGCGGCGGCAACGAGCTTGGCCACGACGGCAGCGTCCAGCCCCGCCGGCGTGTGCGGCGCGGAGTCCGGGGCGGAGCCCCGGTCTTCCAGCCCCTCGGCGGCAGCCACATCTGCAGCAGCAGCCGGAACCAGCCCTGCCGGCGTGTGAGGCGCGGGGTCCGGGTCGGAGCCCCGGGACACGGCGGCGAGCACGTCATCGGCGGTCAGCACGAGCCCGGTCGCACCGGTGCAGGACACCACGACGTCGACTCGTGTCAGCTCATCGGCGACACCCGCCATCGAGATGGCCCGCGCAGCGACCCCGGTGCCCGAGGCAACCAGAATCTCCACCAGCCGCTCCGCCCGCTCGCCGGTCCGGTTCGCGACCACGATCTCGGCGACACCGACCCGTGCCAGCGTGGCCGCGGCCAGCGAGGACATGGACCCGGCGCCGATGACCAGCGCCCGCTTCCCGGCGGCCCACTCGCCCACCGGCACGCGCGCACCGGCGAGCTGCTCGAGACCGAAGGTGACCAGCGACTGGCCGGCGCGGTCGATCCCGGTCTCCGAGTGCGCCCGCTTGCCGACCCGCAGCGCCTGCTGGAACAGGTCGTTGATCAGCCGCCCGGCGGTGTGCAGCTCCTGCCCCAGCGCCAGGGCGTCCTTGATCTGGCCGAGGATCTGCCCCTCGCCCACGACCATCGAGTCCAGCCCGCACGCCACCGAGAACAGGTGGTGCACCGCCCGGTCCTCGTAGTGCACGTACAGGTACGGAGTGAGCTCCTCCAGAGCCACCCCGCTGTGCTGCGCCAGCAGCGTGGACAGCTCGGCGACACCGGCGTGGAACTTGTCCACGTCGGCGTACAGCTCGATCCGGTTGCAGGTGGCGAGCACCGCCGCCTCCGTCGCCGGCTCGGCGGCGAGGGTGTCGTGCAGCAGCTTGACCTTGGCGTCCGCGGCCAGCGAGGCACGCTCCAGCACGCTCACGGGTGCGCTGCGGTGGCTCAGTCCTACGACGAGCAGACTCATGCCGGCATCACCGCCGGCACGTCACCCTCGGGACCGCCCTTGCGCGCCTCGGCGGCGGCCCGCCCGGCCGGCGGCACGACGGCCGCGGCGGGGGCCGCGCCGCCCATGGAGGAGCTGGTCTCGGCGGCCGCGGCGGCGGCTTCCTCGCCGGCCTTGCGCTGCTCGTGGAACGCGAGGATCTGGAGCTCGATCGAGAGGTCGACCTTGCGCACGTCCACGCCGTCGGGCACGGACAGGACGGTCGGGGCGAAGTTCAGGATGGAGGTGACACCGGCGGCGATCAGCCGCTCGCTGACCTGCTGGGCGGCGCCGGCCGGCGTCGCGATGACACCGATCGAGACGCCGTTCTCCTCGATGATCTTCTCCAGCTCATCGGTGTGCTGCACGGGGATCCCGGCCACCGGCTTGCCGGCCATCGCCGGGTCGGCGTCGATCAGCGCCGCGACGCGGAAGCCGCGCGAGGCGAAGCCGCCGTAGTTGGCGAGGGCGGCGCCCAGGTTGCCGATGCCGACGATGACGACCGGCCAGTCCTGGGTCAGCCCGAGCTCGCGGGAGATCTGGTAGACGAGGTACTCCACGTCGTAGCCGACGCCGCGGGTGCCGTAGGAGCCCAGGTAGGAGAAGTCCTTGCGCAGCTTCGCGGAGTTGACTCCGGCGGCGGCCGCGAGCTCCTCGGAGGACACCGTGGGCACCGATCGCTCGGAGAGCGCGGTGAGGGCACGCAAGTACAGCGGAAGCCGGGCGACAGTGGCCTCGGGAATACCTCGGCTGCGGGTCGCCGGTCGGTGAGTTCGGCCAGTTGCCACGATGCTCCTGCGGGATGAGCGGGGCTGCAGGCGGCCACTTGTCCCAAGGCCGCCCCGTCGACAGCAGGCTATGCCTTTGTGAACGCGTGCACAAAGATTGTGTCCAATTTGTCCGACCAAAGTGACCGGGGTCACGCAACCTCGGGGCGCAGGAGCGGAACCAACGGCACGCCGAACCCGTTCAAATCCCAAAGGGGGCAAAACCGTACACACTCCTCACAGATACGCCCCCAGACCCCACAAATCGCCCATGATGGTAACCGGGATGCGGGTCAGCCCTCCAACACCCGCCGCAGCCGTTCCGGGTTCACCCTCCAGAAGGTGTGCTGTTCGCCGTCCACCAGCACCACCGGGATCTGCTCCCAGTACAACCGGTAGAGCTCCTCGTCCTGCGAGATGTCCTTCTTCTCCCACTGTGCACCGGTCTGCGCGCACACCTTCTCGATGACCTCCTGTGCGTCATCGCACAGATGGCACCCCGGCTTCCCGACGAGCGTCACCATCCGCTCGGCGGGACGCTTCTTTTCCTTGCGTCGCAACAAAGGGCTCATGGCCCCATTCTCCCGAAGTGTTAACGCCTCCGTTTCCCACCGGTTCGAGAACTCCCGAACACAGTGGCTATGCTCGCCGCATGGCCGCTCTCGGATGGCTCACCCCCCGTAGACGCTCCGCAAGCGCGCGGAGCGTGCTGGCAGGCGAGGCCTCGGCCGAGGCCGCCCGGAAGACCGCGCTGGCCGGAGCCCCCCACCCCGCGGAAGTCGACCTCGACACCGATCTCGAGGCCCTCCTGGCGGAAGGGGAGGAGCCGGAGTTCCCCGTCGCGGGCGACGACCTGGCCGCCGCCTTCTTCGACCTCGACAACACCGTCATGCAGGGCGCCGCGATCTTCCACTTCGGCCGCGGCCTCTACAAGCGCGAGTTCTTCCGCCGCCGCGAGCTCGCCCGCTTCGCCTGGCAGCAGGCCTGGTTCCGGCTCGCCGGAGTCGAGGACCCCGACCACATGCAGGACGCCCGCGACAGCGCCCTGTCCATCGTCAAGGGCCACAAGGTCTCCGAGCTGATGGCCATCGGCGAGGAGATCTACGACGAGTACATGGCCGAGCGGATCTGGCCGGGCACCCGCGCCCTGGCCCAGGCCCACCTCGACGCCGGCCAGAAGGTGTGGCTGGTGACCGCCGCCCCCGTGGAGACGGCCACGATCATCGCCCGCCGGCTCGGCCTGACCGGCGCGCTGGGCACCGTCGCCGAGTCCGTCGACGGGATCTACACCGGCCGCCTGGTCGGCGAACCGCTGCACGGCCCCGCCAAGGCGGAGGCGGTGCGCGCGCTGGCCGCCGCCGAGGGCCTGGACCTCGAACGCTGCGCCGCGTACAGCGATTCGCACAACGACATCCCGATGCTGTCGCTGGTGGGGCATCCCTACGCGATCAATCCCGACACAAAACTGCGCAAGCATGCCCGCACCCATGACTGGCGGCTGCGCGACTATCGGACCGGTCGCAAGGCCGTGAAGGTCGGCGTCCCCGCGGCCGCCGGAGTCGGCGCGATCGCGGGCGGCGCGGCCGCCGCCATCGCCCTGCACCGCCGCCGCAAGTAGCGGAGCTCCGGCCGCCGTCCGGGCCGCAAGCCGCCCCTGTCCGGGGCCCGCACCGGGGCCGGCCTCCGAGCCCGCGCCGCTCCGGCCCCTTCCCCGCTCGGCCCGCCGGCCGACCGGGCATTCCCCCAGGCCTACCCCCGGACGGGGCACGGCACTCCGGCATGCCCGACTCGGTCGCGAGCTCCCATGGAAGCGTCCATTCCGCGCACCCAAGTGATCACCAAACGATCACCAACTGCGACTGAATATGCCCTCGACACGCAACGGAAGTGTCGGAACCGGTGATTTGTGCAACTGGGTGTAGCGCTGCCTGTACGAAGCGTTATTCTCCTCAAACGCATGCCACCGGCCATCTGTCGCCACGACGGGTGAACGGTCCCGCACTGCACGTGATGGAAGCTCTGCCTCTGGGAGTCCCGTGTACCCACCTGTCGGGGTTGACGCCTCGGGCCTGGCTACGCTGCGCGCAACGGTCCTCGACCACCTGCGCGGCTTCGTCCCCACCGCGTACGCCGTCCCCGCCTTCGCCGCCGCGGTCCCTGCCGGCTTCGGCCCGGCCGGTCCTTGCTATGCCCTGACCGACGGCGGAGCGACGGTGGGCAGACGAGGACGCGCGGCCGGGGGCTCGAACAGCGCCGCCGGCACGAGCACCCAGGCCGCCCCCCGCCGCCCCACCGCGGACAGCGACCAGGCCCGCATGATGGACCTGGTCGAACGCGCGCAGGCCGGCGAGGCCGAGGCCTTCGGCCGCCTCTACGACCAGTACAGCGACACGGTCTACCGCTACATCTACTACCGCGTCGGCGGCAAGGCGACGGCGGAGGATCTCACCAGCGAGACCTTCCTGCGCGCGCTGCGCCGCATCTCCACCTTCACCTGGCAGGGCCGCGACTTCGGCGCCTGGCTCGTGACGATCGCCCGCAACCTGGTGGCCGACCACTTCAAGTCCAGCCGCTTCCGGCTGGAGGTGACCACCGGCGAGATGCTCGACGCCAACGAGGTCGAGCGCAGCCCCGAGGACTCCGTCCTGGAGTCCCTCTCCAACGCGGCCCTGCTGGAGGCCGTACGGAAACTCAATCCGCAGCAGCAGGAGTGCGTGACCCTGCGCTTCCTGCAAGGCCTCTCGGTCGCCGAGACGGCCCGGGTCATGGGGAAGAACGAGGGAGCCATCAAGACGCTCCAGTACCGGGCGGTCCGCACGCTGGCCCGCCTGCTCCCGGACGACGCCCGCTGACCCCCTCCACACATCAACACAAACTCACATACATCCGGTGACCCCTCGATGACGCTGTGGTCCGATCATCCTTCGTCCGTAACCCAAGTGCCGCGACGCTCGTTGTGCGGAATGCAGACCCCCTGTGGACACGCCCTGCCCGAAGCCGCTCACCCGAAAGTGTGGATGTGCTCAAGGAAGGCAACCTTCCGGACACGCTGGGGAGTCGATCGTCATGACGAGAGGAGGTGCCGCCAGTGATCGCGAACGTGACTCCGCACCGGCGGGCGAACGCCTTCGCCCAGGCCCTGGAGGATCGGACCCCGTCCGACCTTTCGGAACCGGACCCGGCGGCCGAGCAGTCCGAGGCACCTGCCGAACCTGCCGACCACGACCGGCTGTTGGCCCTGGCGAGCGTGCTCGGCGAACGAATGCCGCGCCCAGTGCTGGACCCAGACGTCAAAGTGGTGCAGCGAGCCCAGCTCGTTGCCGCCATGGAGGCCATGGTGCTGGAGGAGAGGGCCGGGGGCGGTGCCGCCCCGGACCCTCTGGTGCCCGAACAGCGGACCGGCCGCGGTGCCCACCGGGCGACCTCGCTCCGGAAATTGCGGCCCCGCTCCCGCTGGTCCAAGGGCATCGCAGCAGGCGGTCTCACCGTAGGTGTGGCCGCGGGGGCCTTCAGCGGAGTGGCCGCTGCCAGTTCCGACGCCCTGCCCGGTGACCACCTCTACCCCGTGAAGCGGGGCATGGAGGACCTGAAGCTGGGGATGGCCGACGACGATTCGGACCGGGGCGAGCTCTATCTCGACCAGGCCTCGAACCGCCTGTCGGAAGCCCGCAGGCTGATGGAGCGCGGCCGGGGCGGAAACGTACTGGACCACGAGGTCCTGGGCGAGATCCGCCGGGCCCTGGCGGGCGTGAAGCACGACGCGGGAGAAGGCCACCGCCTCCTCCAGGCGGCCTACGAACGCAACGGCGAGCTCGGCCCGATCCAGGCGCTGTCCTCGTTCTCCCGCTCCCACCGCGACGTGTGGGGCAAGCTGCGCGACAAGCTCCCCGCACAGCTCACGGACGTGGGCGGCGAGGTGGAATCGGTCTTCCAGGCCATAGACGAAGACGTGGCGCCGCTCCAGAGCCTGCTCCCCAAGCCCCCCGAGCAGAACCGCGGCACCGGCTCCCCCGGCGCCCCGGCCAAGCCCGGAACCCCGAGCGGCAAGCAGCAGTCCGCACCGGCCGCCGGCACCCCGTCGGGCAGCCCGGCGCCGCCGTCCCCCTCGGGCAGCAGCAGCCGGCCCCCGACCCCGGGCGGCCTCCTGGGCGGCACGGGCGACCTGCTCAACCCGCCCGCGGGCCAGTCGGCCCCGCCCTCCCCGGGCGCTCCCGACCAGCCCAAGCCCGACATCACCCTCCCGCCGCTCCTCCCGGGCATCCTCCCGGGCCTGGGCATCAACGCGGAGGACGCGGACTAGGACGCGAAGACGCCGGCGGGCTGCCACAGCCCGCCGGCGTTTTCCGCTGCGCTCAACAAGCCGCCCCACACACCCAGGTGCTCAGAAGAACCACGGGCGCAGAAGAAGCACGGGCTCAGAAGAACACGGACCGCCGCTGCACCAGCAGCTTGTACAGCGTGTGCTGGATCTGCTCCCGCACCTGGTCCGTCAGGTTGAACATCAGCATGGGATCCTCCGCCGCCTCCGTCGCATAGCCGGCGGTGGAGATCGGCTCACCGAACTGGATCGTCCACTTCGTCGGCAGCGGCACCGCCCCCAGCGGCCCCAGCCACGGGAACGTCGGAGTGATCGGGAAGTACGGGATCCCCAGCAGCCGCGCGAGCGTCTTCGCGTTGCCGATCATCGGGTAGATCTCCTCCGCGCCCACGATCGAGCACGGCACGATCGGCGTCCCCGCACGCAGCGCCGTCGACACGAACCCGCCCCGCCCGAAGCGCTGCAGCTTGTACCGGTCCCCGAACGGCTTCCCTATCCCCTTGAAGCCCTCGGGCATCACCCCGACCAGCTCCCCGGCCTCCAGCAGCCGTTGCGCGTCCTCCGCGCACGCCAGCGTGTGACCGGCCTTCCGGGCCAGCTCGTTGACCACCGGCAGCATGAACACCAGATCCGCCGCCAACAGGCGCAGGTGCCGCTGCGCCGGGTGGTGGTCGTGCACGGCCACCTGCAGCATCAGCCCGTCCAGCGGCAGCGTCCCCGAGTGGTTCGCCACGATCAGCGCACCGCCCTGCGCCGGGATGTTCTCGATGCCCTTGACCTCGACCCGGAAGTACTTGTCGAACAACGGCCGCATCAAGGACATCAGGACCTGGTCCGTCAGCTCCTTGTCGTAGCCGAACTCGTCGACCTCGTACTCCCCGGTGACCCGACGCCGCAAGAACGCCAGCCCGCCGGCGATCCGCCGGTCCCAGCCGCCGCCCGCCCGCTCCGGCACCTCCCGCTCCGGCACCGCCGGCTCCTCCACCGGATCCGCCACCGGCTCGGGAGCGGACACCGCCCGGACCTTGCGGGGCACGCGCCGACGCGGCCGGTCCTCGTCGAACGGAATGACCTTGGCGTCCGCCACTATCGCTTCGCTCCTTCAACCGCGTCCACGTCGGCCTCCTGGCCGTCCACCTTGAGCACGGCCGCCACCCGGTCCACGGCCCGCGCCGCCCGCTCGGGGGACAGCAGCCCGCCCCCGCGGCTCCGCGCGAAGTCCGCGAACGTCTCGGCGGTCGTGTACATCGGCTCGAAGCCGAGCACCTCCCGCATCTGCGAGGTCTCCACGACCCGCCCGTGCGTGAGGAGCCTTATCTGCTCCGGCGAGAAGTCGGTGATCCCGACCGCCCGCAACGCCGACCCCACCCACGTCACCGCGGGCAGCAGCAGCGGCAGCGTCGGCCGCCCCAGCCGCCGCGAACACTGGGACAGCAGCAGGACGCCGTCCCCCGCGATGTTGAAGGTCCCGCTGTTCAGCGTCCCCCGCCGCGGCTCCCCCGCCGCCAGGCGCAGCACGTCCAGCACGTCGTCCTCGTGGACGAACTGCAGCCGCGGGTCGTAACCCAGCACGGTCGGCATCACGGGGATCGAGAAGTACTCGGCGAGCGCCGAATCGGCGAACGGCCCCAGGATGTTCGCGAACCGCAGCACGCACACCGCGACGTCCGGCCGCCTGCGCGCGAAGCCCCGTACGTACCCCTCGACCTCGGCGGCGTCCTTGGCGAACCCGCCCGCCGGCAGCGACTTCGGCTGCGTGGTCTCGGTGAAGACCGCCGGATCGCGCGAGGTGCCCCCGTACACGCTGGTACTGGACTTCACCACGAGCCGCTGGACGGTCGGGGACTTCTGGCAGGCCCCGAGGAGCTGCATCGTCCCGATGACGTTCGTTTCCTTGACGGTGCTGTGCGCCCCGCCGGTCCCCACACTGCCCCCGGTGACCGCCAGATGGACCACCGTGTCGACGGCGTGCTCGGCCAGCACGCGGGCGATCGCCGACTGCCTGATGTCCGTACGGACGAACTCGGCCGATCCGAGCCGGTGCGGCGGAGTCACCGCGTCGACCGCGATCACCCGCTCGACATCCGGGTCGCGCTGGATGCGGCGCACGAAGCGGCCACCCAGCTGCCGGGCAGCCCCGGTGACGAGTACGACCTTCCCCACGAGCTCAGCGCCTCCCTCGAAGAAGTCCCCCGGCTGCACCGCAGCCCCTCCACCAGAATGGTGGAGGGGCTGCGGAAAACACGTTCAGCTGCCGCTTACTTCTTGTTACGGCGCTGGACGCGGGTGCGCTTGAGCAGCTTGCGGTGCTTCTTCTTAGCCATCCGCTTGCGCCGCTTCTTGATAACAGAGCCCACGACTACCCTCGCTCACTTCTCTTCACTGGTGCGGGGCGTCTGGGCCCACACGACCTACGTCGGCCTAGCCTACCCGCCCGAGCTCCGAGCCTGTAATCCGAGTGCACCTGCGTCGTCGCGAGGGCGCCCCGAGCGTCAGTCTCAGGCCGACTCCACCCCCACATAGGACTCTCGGAGGTACTCGTGGACCGCGTTCTCGGGGACCCGGAAGGACCGGCCCACCCGGATTGCGGGCAGATGACCGTTGTGCACCAACCGGTACACGGTCATCTTCGACACTCGCATCACCGAGGCAACCTCCGCCACGGTCAGGAACTGAACCTCACTGAGAGGCCTCTCGCCAGCAGCCATGACACACCTTGACCTTCCGCGCATGACGGGCACCGGCTTCCCCTCCGGTTACTCCTCGTCGTCGCACGCTCACTCCCCAGAGTAGGGGCGCGTGATACGAGTGGGGAAGAGGAGCTACGGCCACTCCTGCCGCCCCGTCAGACTCGCCCGATTGAGCACATAGCGCGTAAGGGGCCGGTAGTAGTCCGCACGCACCGCGTCATCGAGCGGAACGGCCACCGAGACCCGCCCCTCGGCCTCGCCGACGAACAACGCGGGATCGTCCGTATCCGCCAGCCCGATCGCCTCCACACCGAGCTGACCAGCACCGCAGACCCACCCGTGATCCCCCACCACCAACTCCGGCAACGGCCCGCCGGCCTCCGCCAGAGCCCCCAGTGCGAGCCGGACCGGCAGCGGCGAATGGGAGTGTGCGCCGGTCGCACTCCCGGGCGGCCGCGCGCCGGGCTCCCGCACCAGTGCGACCCCCCGTACGTAATCGATGCGGTACCTGCGTACGCCGAACCGGGTCACCATGTCGACACTCACCCCCTGCGCCGGAGTGAGGACGACACAGCCCGCCGCCGACATCGCCTCGGCCAATCCGGCGTAGAAACCCAGGAGCCGGTGCGGATGCCCCGTCCCGAACAGCACGGGCGACCGCGCCCCGGCCGCCGCCCGCAGCCGCCCCGCGAAGGCCTCCAGCGCGGCCATCGTCCGCTCCGGATCGATCACGTCCGGCCCGCTGACGTGCGCCGGATCGGCCGAGACCCCGCACTTGTCCGCCATCAGCCTCAGCAGGTCACCCTCGCCCCACGCCCACTCCGGATCCAGCCCGAGCAGCACCCGCGGATCGCGCGCCGCGAACAGCCGGTAGCTGCGCAGGCTCTCCTCCCGCGACGTCGCGATGGGCCCGGCCAACCGGGCGGCCAGCAGATGCGCACGCAGCGCGCCGGAGCTCAACACCCTCCGATGCTGCCGCACCGCACCTGGCGGCTCATCAATTCTCCAGAACCGCCCCACAGTTGGCGTAACGATGCATCATCAGGTCAGCATGCCGCGCAGCGGGAACACCGCGCGCCGGGTGGCGAGGACGGCTTGATCCGTACGGTCCGCAGGGTCGTAGCCCGCGTCCCACGCCCGCCACGCCACCTCGCGCCCGTCCGTCATCCGCGCCGGCGCCAGCTGCCGCGTCCGCGCGTACACCTCGTCCCGCCACGACGCCGGCACCGCCGTCACCGGGTCCACCGGCCGGTGCGCGGCGATCGCCACCAGGTGCGTCCACGACCGCGGTACGACGTCCACCACCGCGTACCCGCCGCCGCCGAGCGCCAGCCACCGCCCGTCCGCGTACTCGTGCGCCAGCCGGTGACAGGACTCCTGGACTGCCCGCTGCGCGTCCAGGGACACCGCCAGATGGGCGAGGGGGTCCTCGAAGTGCGTGTCCGCGCCGTGCTGCGTCACCAGCACCTGCGGCCGGAAATCCGCCAACAGCTCCGGCACCACCGCGTGGAAGGCCCGCAGCCACCCCTCGTCCCCGGTCCCGGCCGGCAGCGCGACGTTCACCGCCGACCCCTCTGCCGCCGCCCCGCCCGTCTCCTGCGGCCAGCCGGTCTGCGGGAACAGCGTCCGCGGGTGCTCGTGCAGGGACACCGTCAGCACCCGCGGGTCGTCCCAGAAGGCCGCCTGCACGCCGTCCCCGTGATGCACGTCCACATCCACGTACGCGACCCGCTCCGCCCCCAGCTCCAGCAGCCGCGCGATGGCCAGCGCCGCGTCGTTGTACACGCAGAACCCGGCCGCCCCGCCCGGCATGGCGTGGTGCAGCCCGCCCGCGAAGTTCACGGCGTGTTCGGCCTCGCCGCGCCAGACCGCCTCCGCCCCCGCCACCGACTGCCCGGCGATCAGCGCGGACGCCTCGTGCATGCCGGGGAACGCCGGATCGTCCATGGTCCCCAGCCCGTACGAGCCGTCGGCGACCCCCGGATCCGCCGACACCTCGTGCACAGCGGCGACGTAGTCCTCCCGGTGCACGAGCCGCAGCGTCGAGTCCCCGGCCGCGCGGGCCGCCCGTACCTCCATGGCCCGGTCCAGCCCGAAGGCGCGCACCAGGCCCATGGTCAGCGCCAGACGCACCGGATCCATCGGATGGCCGGGCCCGAAGTCATACTTCGTTACCGCCTCGTCCCACATCAACAACCCGCGGCCGCTCATGCCCGACACCGTATCGGGCGTCCCGCGGTCCGAACGAGCGGGCGTAGAACAGCGTGACCAGCACCAGCACCATCGGCACGAGCATCGCGCCGCGGTAGCTCCACGCGTCCCCGATCCCGCCGACGAGCGGCGACCCGATCAGGAAGCCGACGTAGTTGAAGATGTTCAGCCGCGCTATCGCCGTGTCCGACCCACCCGGGAACAGCCTCCCGGCGGCCGCGAAGGTCTGCGGCACGATCACGCACAGCCCGATCCCCAGGAGCGTGAAGCCGAGCATTCCCACCCACGCCCCCGGCGCGGCCGCCACGACGGCGAACCCGACGGCCGCGACCACCGTCCCGCCCCGCACCACCGCCGCGGGCCCCCAACGCCGTACGCCCAGGTCCCCGACGGCCCGCCCGATCAGGGTGGTCACCATGTAGACGTTGTACGGGACCGTCGCCAGCTGCTCGGAACTGCCCAGCACGTCCTGAAGGTACTTGGCACTCCAGTTCGCCACCGTCGAGTCCCCGATGTACGCGCACGCCATCACCAGGCAGAGCGGCAGCAGCAGCTTGGACCCGCCGGCGCCCAACCCCTTCTCCGGTGCCACCTCGACGGGCGCGTCGACATAGCTGCGGCTCCCCAGCAGGACGAGCGGCACCAGGACCACCACGGCCGGCAGATAGCTCGCCAACAGGCCCAGATGCCAGTGCGCCCCGGCCCAGGCCGCCGAGGCCCCGGCGATCCCGCCGAGACTGTAGGCGGCGTGGAAGCCGAGCATGATGCTGCGCCCGTACTGCCGCTGGAGGCTGACGCCGAGCATGTTCATCGAGGCGTCCAGGGCGCCCACCGACAGCCCGAACACCCCCAGGGCCACCGCCACCTGCCACATCTCGCTGCCGGCCCCGACACCGAGCAGCGCCAGCAGCACCACGGGCTGCGCCCACCTGAGCACCGCGCTGGGCGCCACCCGCTTCACCAGGTGCTCGGTGCCCACACTGGCGACCCCGGCGAGGACGGGGACGGCGGCGAGGAAAGCGGGCAGCAGCGCGTCGGATATCCCGTACCGGTCCTGGATGGCCGGGATCCGGGTCACGAGCAGCGCAAAGGCCACCCCCTGCGCGAAGAAGCCGAACCCCAGGGCACTGCGCCCGCGCCGCAGCCGCACATCATCCGTCATGGCGGGTCAGCGTAGGCCCCGGGGCTACCCGTGGGTAGAGCGATCACACAGGCAGTTGCAACAGCCCCGGCAGCTGCTTCATGTCCCCGAAGTACGCGGTCGCCCCACGGAGCCGCTCGGCGGGCAGCATCGTGGTGAACGCGAACACGTCCATGCCCGCGGCCCGTGCCGCCTGCACCCCGAGCGTGCTGTCCTCGACCACCACGCACCGGGAGGGCTCCACGCCCATCGACCGGGCCGCGTGCAGGAACAGATCGGGCGCCGGCTTCCCCTGGCCCACGTCCTCGGAGCTGAAGATCCACTCCTCCTCGAACCATCCGTCGAGCCCGGCCGCCCGGTGCCCGACCCGGATCCGCTCATGACTCCCGGAAGAGGCCAGGCAGTAGCCGACCCCGTGCGCGGTCAGCGCACCGAGCACCTCCTCCACCCCGGGCACCGGCCGCAGTTCGCGCGCGAAGGCGGCGAAGGTCCTCGTGTGCAGCGCCTCGTCGAAATCGTCCGGCAGCCGCTTCCCGGTCCGCTCGAGCACGAGGTCGTGCACCCGGTGCACGGCGGCGCCCATGTAGTCGCGGAGCGAGTCCTCGTACGAGGTCGGGTGGCCGATCTCGCTCAGATACTCGGCGAGGATGCTGTTGGCGAGCGGCTCACTGTCCACCAGCACGCCGTCGTTGTCGAAGATGACGAGGTCGTAGCCCATCCCCCAACCCTACGAGCCGTCAACCCGGATCCATCCGTACCCCATGCCGCGCATCCGACGGATTCTGGCGGTGAACGCAGAAAAGCCCCGCACCGGACCCTTACGGGTCTGGTGCGGGGCTTCCGCAATGATTGTTCGGCGGCGTCCTACTCTCCCACAGGGTCC
>NZ_JBEZLA010000079.1:0-17611 GCF_040651925.1 Streptomyces sp. NPDC048349
GTTCCCCACCCCGTCCCCCGGCCCCGCCCCCGCCGCCCCCGCGGCGCCCCCCCCCGCGACCGCAGACGGGCCTTCGTCGTCCGGCCGGCGTGTCCGGACCGAAAACCGCGGTCCGGACCCCCGGCTACCGGCGGGGGAGGGGCTTGCCCGAGGCCGCGTCGACCACCTTCCGCTCACCCAGCGGCTTCTCGAGCGTCACCGTGACGGACATCTCCTGGGCGAGCATGATGCAGGCCTGACCCGGCTGGTTCGGAGTGTCCGTGATCTTCACCAGGACCGAATCGGCGGACTCCCGGGCGGACGCGGAGTAACTGCTGCACACGCTGCCCCAGAAGTTCACCGTCAGCTTCCGGTCGTCCTGCGCGTAGGAGAACCCGGGCACGCCGCGGCCGTCCTTCGGGGCGGGGGCCGGCATGTCCTGGCCGGCGGCGGCCGGCTCGGCCACCGTGTGACCGGGGGCGCCGCCCTTGCCCGCCACATCGAACAGCCAGGCCGGAACCAGGCCCCGGGCCCCGTCCACCGTCCCGGACACCAGGCCGAGCACGGCCCCCTTGACCGTTTCGGTGCGCGGCGGCTTCATCGGCCGCGGCTCCGGATTGCACGGCGGCGTGTCCGTGGGCCCCACCGGCTGGTCCGGATCCAGCGGCACCGAGGTCGCGCAGCCGCTGGGGCCGGTACCGGTGCCGTCCGAACCGCCCGACCGCGCGTTCAGCCGGGCCAGCGCCTCCACGGCCCCGACCACCTTCTGATCGGCCGCGCGGACGGGAGCCGTCAGCTCGCCGCTGCCCGCCACCACCGCGCCGTCGCCGCCCACGCTCACCGTGGTGGACCAGCCCTGCGTGGGCAGACCGCCGACCACCGGGTCCGCGGTCACCACCCGTACCGAGCCGTGCGTCAGCCGGGCGTCCAGCTTCGCCCCGTCCTGGCCGACGGCGGCGAGCACCGGGCGGGCCGCCGCCTTGGCGGCCTCCTCGGAGACCGGCTGTCCGGGGCCGGCGTTCCCCGCGTCCCGGGGGAGGGTGGCGGGGCCGCAGGTGTCCTTGCCGCGGACGCAGTCGTCGCCCGCGCCGCCGTTGCCCGTCCCCGCCTGGAAGCGGTTGAAGTTCCAGGTACCCGGGGCCGTACGGGTCACCGTGAGCCGGGGTCCGGAACCGTCGGCGGCCTCCCCGGCCAGCCACACGTCCCCGCTCAGCCGCGGTGTGCCCGGCACGCCCAGGGCGGCGGCCAGGCGGGCCGCCTGCGCCGAGGTGACCTCCGCCTTCGCACTGAAGGAGGGCGCGGAGGCCGGAGCCTCCGGGAGCGTGACGTCGGCCCGGTAGACCACGCCCTCGCCCGACGGATCGGGCTCCCCGGGCGCGATGCCCGGCCCCGAGGGGTCACCCCCGTCCCGGGGCGCGGAGGCCGCGGTCCGCTCCGTACCGGGGCCCGCACCATCGCCCTGGGCGGTGGACGCCCAGTACGCGCTGCCGCCGCCCGTCAGCAGGACGGCGGCCGCGATCGAGCCGACGGCCCACGACGGCCGCCGTCGTGTACCGCGTGATGTGCCGGGTTCTTCGCTGGTCACCGCATCGCTCCTTCACTGTCCCGTCCTGCCTGATGCGGGTGGGACGGAACAGAAGCGCAACCGGTTCCCGTCGCCTCGGCCCCTACTGGTCCCCGTAGGCCGCGGTGGAGGCGATCAGCCGCGCCGAGGCCGGCGGGACGCTGATCCCGTGGATCTGCGAGGGTGCCACGCGGACCGGCCGGGGACCCGCGGGAACCGCCCAGTGCGGGGCCATACGGGCGCAGTCGCCCAGCAGCCGGGCGAAGCCGGGCTGCCGCGAGCCTTCCGCGCCACGCCTGTCGGCGGTGTACTCGGTGTACTCGGAGTAGCCGAAGCCGTCGGTATAGGTCATGCACGCACCGTAGGCACCGCGTCCTGCGTGAAGAAAGACCTACTACGGGGTAGTTTCGGCCGTTCGGCTCGGGGCCGACGACCGGGTAGTTTTGACTGTCCCCCTTGCCGTCCTCCGCAGGAGCGTCCACGCCGTGCGCATCGCAGTCACCGGCTCCATCGCCACCGACCACCTCATGACCTTCCCCGGCCGTTTCGCCGACCAGCTGGTCGCGGACCAGCTGCACACGGTCTCCCTCTCCTTCCTCGTCGACAACCTCGACGTCCGGCGGGGCGGTGTCGGCCCGAACATCTGCTTCGGCATGGGTCAGCTCGGCACCCGCCCGATCCTGGTCGGCGCCGCCGGCTACGACTTCGACGAGTACCGCGCCTGGCTCGACCGGCACGGCGTCGACACCGAGTCCGTCCGGATCTCCGAGGTGCTGCACACCGCGCGCTTCGTGTGCACCACGGACGCCGACCACAACCAGATCGGCTCCTTCTACACGGGCGCGATGAGCGAGGCCCGCCTGATCGAGCTGAAGTCCGTCGCCGACCGCGTGGGCGGCCTCGACCTGGTCCTGATCGGCGCGGACGACCCCGAGGCGATGCTGCGCCACACGGAGGAGTGCCGCACGCGGGGAATCCCCTTCGCCGCCGACTTCTCGCAGCAGATCGCCCGGATGGACGGCGAGAACATCCGCACCCTGATGGAGGGCGCGACGTACCTCTTCTCGAACGAGTACGAGAAGGGCCTCATCGAGTCCAAGTCGGGCTGGTCTGACGCGGAGATCCTGGCGAAGGTCGGCACGCGGGTCACCACGCTGGGCTCCAACGGCGTCCGGATCGAGCGCGTCGGCGAGGCCCCCCTCGTGATCGGCTGCCCGGAGGAGAACGCGAAGGTCGACCCGACGGGCGTCGGCGACGCGTTCCGCGCCGGGTTCCTGACCGGCCTGAGCTGGGGCGTCGGCCTGGAGCGGGCCGCGCAGATCGGCTGCATGCTGGCCACCCTCGTGATCGAGACGCTGGGCACGCAGGAGTACACCCTGGCCCGCGCCCACTTCATGGAGCGCTTCACGAAGGCGTACGGCGACGAGGCCGCGGCCGAAGTCCGGGCGCACCTGGCGTAGCCGCCGCTGCCGGCGGGGCTGGACGCGGCCGGCGTCAGCCGTCGCATCCGGCCCGCCGGCGTTCGAGGCGCGGGCCCGGCGGATCAGGGGTCAGAGCAGGCGGCGGACGGTGTACGCCACACCCGCGGGGCGCTCGGTCTCGCCGAGGTACGCGTGGCCGCGCATCGCACACCACGCCGGGATGTCCAGCCTGGCGACCTCGTCGTCGGAGACCACCGTGACCGTGCCCCCCACCGGGACCCGCCCGATCGCGGCGGCCAGCTCGATCACCGGCTGCGGGCACCGCAGCCCGAGCGCGTCCAGTTCCAGGGAGTCCGGGCCCCCGGCCTGCGACTCCCCGGCCCGCGCCGCCGCTTCGGTGACCCCCAGCCGCTCGCGAACCCCGGACACCGCCCCCGGCAGCACGTCCAGGAACCCGTTGACCTCTTCCGCCGTGGTCCCCGGCGGCAGGGACACCCGTACGTTCCCCTCCGACAGCACCCCCATCGCCCGCAGCACGTGACTGGCGGTCAGCGTCGAGCTCGTGCACGAGGAGCCCGAGGAGACCGAGTAGCCCGCCCGGTCCAGCTCGTGCAGCAGGATCTCGCCGTCGACGTACAGGCAGGAGAACGTGACGAGGTGGGGCAGCCGGCGGTCCGGATGGCCCACCACCTCCACGTCCGGGACCAGCCGCACCACCCGCCGCCGGATCCGGTCCACCAGGATCCGCAGCCGCGCCGCCTCCGCGTCGGCCTCGGCCCGTACGGCCCGCAAGGACGCCGCCGCCGCCACGATCGCGGGAAGGTTCCCGAAACCGGGGGAGCGGCCCGACTCCCGTTCGTCCGCCGGGTGTTGGGGGGAGAACCGGACCCCCTTGCGGACGGCCAGCAGCCCCACCCCCGGCGGTCCGCCCCACTTGTGCGCACTGGCGGCCAGGACGGACCAGGCGCCCTCCACCGGCCCCCATGCCAGCGACTGCGCCGCGTCCACCAGCAGCGGGACCCCCGCCTCCGCGCAGACCCCGGCCACCTCCGCCACCGGCTGGACCGTGCCCACCTCGTGGTTGGCGGACTGGAGGCAGGCCAGCGCGGTCGAGGGGCCGACGGCCTGCGCGTACCCGGCGGCGGTCACCGCGCCGTACCGGTCCACCGGGACCTCCGTGACCGTGCCCCCGGCAGCCTCGTGGACCTCCGCCGCGTGGAGTACAGAACTGTGTTCGACCGCCGATACGACCAGCCGGCCCCCGACGCGCCTGCGCCCCGCGAGGACCCCCGCGACCCCCGTGTGAACCGAGTGCGTCCCCGAAGGAGTGAACACCAGCTCGTCGACCCGGCACCCCACCGCCTCCGCGGCCGCCTCGCGCGCCGCGTCCAGCAGCAGCCGCGCCCGCCTGCCCTCCCGGTACAGGCGGGCCGGATCGGCCCAGCCCTCGTCCAGGGAGGCCTGCAACGCCTGCCGGGCCACGGGGTGGAGGGGGGCGGCGGACGCGATGTCGAAGTACGGCATACGGGCACGCTAACCGGCGAGCGGCAGCGCCCGAGGTCAGGGGCCGTCAGAAGTCTTCCGGAGGCCCCCATTCAGGGCCGCTCGCCGTATCCCCCGGACGGCGGATCCATCCCTTCGGGGGCAGTAGCGGCGCGTTGGGCACCCTCCCCGCGCGACCCCAAATAGCGTCCAGTAGGGTTTGGTCCGCATAAACATCCAAACCCCTGCCTGCGTCAGGGCCGGCGACCGACCCGAACACGGCCGCGGCCGGCCGCGCGGGCCGAGACTCTCGGGAAGGCGCTACGTGAGTCCCTACGGCTCCGACCGCTCGCCGCGGCGCCCGATGCGGCGGAAGCTGCTGCAGGCGCTGACTGCGGGCGTGGTCCTGGCGACCGCCACTGGTTGCTCGTATACATGGAAAGACTTCCCCCGCCTCGGAATGCCGACTCCGGTATCCGAGGAGGCGCCGCGCATCCTCTCCCTGTGGCAGGGATCCTGGGCGGCCGCGCTGATCACGGGCATCCTGGTGTGGGGCCTGATCATGTGGAGCGTCATCTTCCACCGGCGCAGCCGGACGAAGGTGGAGGTCCCCCCGCAGACCCGGTACAACATGCCCATCGAGGCGCTGTACACCGTGGTCCCGCTCATCATCGTCTCGGTGCTCTTCTACTTCACCGCGCGTGACGAGTCGAAGCTGCTCTCCCTCTCCGCCAAGCCGGCGCACACGATCAACGTGATCGGCTTCCAGTGGAGCTGGGGCTTCAACTACATCGAGAACGTCGACGGCGACGCGGCGACTCCGAAGGCGGGCGAGGTTCCCAAGGAACTCGCCTCCATCCCGGACCGCTTCACCAAGGACTTCCCCAAGGGCGCCGAAGGCGTCTACCAGAAGGGCGTCCCCGGCGACCGCAACGCGGACACGAACAACCCCGGGCCGACCCTGGTCCTGCCCAAGGGTGAGAAGGTCCGCTTCATCCTGTCGTCGAACGACGTCATCCACTCCTTCTGGGTGGTGCCCTTCCTCTTCAAGCAGGACGTCATCCCGGGCCACACCAACGTCTTCGAGGTCACCCCGACCCAAGAAGGCACCTTCCTGGGCAAGTGCGCCGAGCTCTGCGGCGTCGACCACTCCCGGATGCTCTTCAACGTCAAGGTGGTCTCGCCCGAGGAGTACCGGGCGTACCTGAAGGAGCTGGCGGAGAAGGGGCAGACCGGCTACCTCCCGGCCGGCATCAAGCAGACCGACCCGGCCCGGAATGCGGAGACGAACAAACTGTGAGCATCCTCAACGAATCCCAGGGTGCCGCCGCAGCTGACTCGTACGAGAACGAGCTGCCGGTGCGGCGCAAGCAGCCGGGCAACGTGGTCGTGAAGTGGCTCACCACCACCGACCACAAGACCATCGGCACGATGTACCTGGTCACGTCGTTCGTGTTCTTCCTCATCGGCGGTCTCCTGGCGCTCTTCATGCGCGCCGAGCTGGCCCGTCCGGGTACGCAGATCATGTCGAACGAGCAGTTCAACCAGGCGTTCACGATGCACGGCACGATCATGCTGCTGATGTTCGCGACGCCGCTGTTCGCCGGGTTCGCGAACTGGATCATGCCGCTGCAGATCGGCGCGCCCGACGTGGCGTTCCCGCGGCTGAACATGTTCGCGTACTGGCTGTACCTCTTCGGCTCGACCATCGCGGTGGCCGGCTTCGTCACCCCGCAGGGTGCCGCCGACTTCGGCTGGTTCGCCTACTCCCCGCTGTCGGACGCGGTCCGCTCGCCGGGCATCGGCGCCGACATGTGGATCATGGGTCTGGCCTTCTCCGGCTTCGGCACGATCCTCGGCTCGGTCAACTTCATCACCACGATCATCTGCATGCGCGCACCCGGCATGACGATGTTCCGCATGCCGATCTTCACCTGGAACGTGCTGCTGACCGGTGTCCTGGTCCTGCTCGCCTTCCCGGTGCTGGCCGCCGCGCTCTTCGCGCTGGAGGCCGACCGCAAGTTCGGATCGCACGTCTTCGACGCGGCCAATGGCGGCGCGTTGCTGTGGCAGCACCTCTTCTGGTTCTTCGGACACCCAGAGGTGTACATCATCGCGCTGCCGTTCTTCGGCATCGTCTCCGAGATCATCCCGGTCTTCTCCCGGAAGCCGATGTTCGGTTACATCGGTCTGATCTCCGCGACGATCGCGATCGCCGGCCTCTCGGTGACCGTGTGGGCCCACCACATGTACGTCACCGGCGGTGTGCTGCTGCCGTTCTTCTCCTTCATGACCTTCCTGATCGCGGTACCGACCGGTGTGAAGTTCTTCAACTGGATCGGCACCATGTGGAAGGGTTCGCTGTCCTTCGAGACTCCGATGCTGTGGACGATCGGCTTCCTGGTCACCTTCACCTTCGGTGGTCTGACCGGCGTCATCCTGGCCTCGCCCCCGATGGACTTCCACGTCTCCGACTCGTACTTCGTCGTCGCGCACTTCCACTACGTCGTCTTCGGCACCGTGGTCTTCGCGATGTTCGCGGGCTTCCACTTCTGGTGGCCCAAGTTCACGGGCAAGATGCTGGACGAGCGGCTCGGCAAGATCACCTTCTGGACGCTGTTCATCGGCTTCCACGGGACCTTCCTGGTGCAGCACTGGCTGGGCGCCGAGGGCATGCCGCGCCGTTACGCGGACTACCTCGCGGCGGACGGGTTCACCGCGCTGAACACGGTCTCGACGATCAGTTCGTTCCTGCTGGGCCTGTCGATGCTGCCCTTCATGTACAACGTCTGGAAGACGGCGAAGTACGGCAAGAAGATCGAGGTCGACGACCCGTGGGGTTACGGCCGTTCGCTCGAGTGGGCCACGTCCTGCCCGCCGCCGCGGCACAACTTCCTCACGCTGCCGCGCATCCGCTCCGAATCGCCGGCGTTCGACCTGCACCACCCTGAGATCGCGGCCCTCGACCACCTCGAGGACCACGGCTCCGTCAAGGCCGTCGTTGGTGCCAAGGAGGCCGGCAAGTGAAGATCCAGGGCAAGATGTTCCTCTGGCTCTCCTTCTTCATCCTGATCATGGCCGTCGTGTACGGCGTGTGGTCGAAGGAGCCCGTAGGCACCACCGCGCTCTTCCTGGCCTTCGGCCTGAGCGTCATGATCGGCTACTACCTGGCCTTCACGGCCAAGCGCGTGGACGAGATGGCCCAGGACAACCTGGAGGCCGACGTCGCCGACGAGGCGGGTGAGCTGGGGTTCTTCGCCCCGCACAGCTGGCAGCCGCTCTCGCTGGGGATCGGTGGCGCGCTCGCGTTCATGGGTGTCATCTTCGGCTGGTGGCTCATGTACTTCTCGGCCCCGATCATCATGATCGGCCTGTGGGGCTGGGTGTACGAGTACTACCGCGGTGAGAACCAGAACCAGTAGCAAGACCCGTAGCACGCAGTGAACCCGGGGCCCGGACACCTCTTCGGAGGAGTCCGGGCCCCTCGTTTGCAGTCACCCCGCGCGCCGTAATTGTCATATCTTCATAGCGTTGGCTCCATGAAGCACTCACCGCGTCTTTGGACGGTACTCAGCTGCTCCCTGCTGGTCGCGTCCCTCGGTGCCGGCGCCACCGCATGCGGGTCCGGCGACAACCCGCTGTCAGCCCGCCCGTACGACGCGGGCGAACAAGTCGCCTTCAACCAGGCGGCCGGCGGCCGCCCCGTGGACCCCGACAAGCCCCTCGAAGTCACGACGAAGGGGGGTGAGGCACGCATCACCGACGTCACCGTCGTGGACACCCACGGACGCCGCCTGGCGGGCGAACTGTCCGCCAAGGGAGACCGCTGGCACAACACGGTCCCCATGGCCGCCGGCGTCCGCTACACGGTCACCGTCAGCACCGAGAACGCCAAGGGCGCCCCGGGGCAGCGCACGATGACGTTCGACACCACCCCGGCCAAAGGCGTCCTGAAGGTCGAATTCGGGCCGGACGAAGGCAAATACGGCGTCGGACAGCCCCTGACGGCCGAACTCAGCGAACCCGTCAAGGACAAGGCCGCCCGAGCCGTCGTCGAACGGGGCCTGGTCGTCACCGCCCCCGCCGGCGTCGAGGGCGCCTGGCACTGGGTGGACGACAAGAAGCTCCACTACCGCCCCAAGGAGTACTGGCCCGCCCACTCGGAGGTCTCCGTACGGAGCAACCTGGAGGGCGTCAGGGTCTCCGACCACCTCTACGGGGCCGCGGCCAAGCCGCTGAAGCTGGAGATCGGCGACCGGGTCGAGGTCACCACCGACGCCTCCTCGCACTACCTCACGTTCAAGCGCAACGGAGAAGTGATCAACACCATTCCGGTGACCACCGGAAAGCCCGGCTTCTCCACCCGCAACGGCGTCAAGGTGGTGCTCGGCAAGCAGTACTACGTCCAGATGCGCGGCGACACCGTCGGCATCGGCGGCAGCGAGTACTACAACCTGCCCGTCTACTACGCCACCCGCGTCACCTGGAGTGGTGAATACGTCCACGCCGCGCCGTGGTCCGTCGGCTCGCACGGATATGCCAACGTCAGCCACGGCTGCACGGGCATGAGCACCGGCAACGCCGCCTGGTTCTACGAGAACATCACCGAGGGCGACATCGTCCAGGTGATCAACAGCATCGGCGACGACATGGACGTCTTCGGCAACGGCTTCGGCGACTGGAACATGGACTGGAAGGACTGGCGCCAGGGCAGCGCCCTCCTCAAGGGCACCCAGGAAGGCCGCAGCCCCGTCGACCAGGCCCGCCTGCGGCCCACCGTCTGACCTCAGGGCGTCCGCAGGCCCACCGGGGCCCCGCGGGCCCGCGGACGCCCTGTCAGGCGGCAGTGGAGGACAGGCGGGAGCGCAGCAGGGCCGCCAGTGCGTCCGCGAACTCCACCGGGTCCACCGGAAGGGTCACCGCGGCGTCCGCACGGCTCCACGTGGCCAGCCAGGCGTCCTGGGGGCGCCCCATCAGCAACAGCACCGGCGGACACCGGAAGATCTCGTCCTTGATCTGCCGGCACACGCCCATGCCCCCGGCCGGAACCGCCTCGCCGTCCAGCACGCACACGTCGATCCCCCCGGCGTCCAGCTCCGTCAGGACCGCCGGCAGCGTCGCGCACTCCAGGAACTCCACCGGCGGCAGGTCCGCGGCCGGCCTGCGCCCTGCCGCCAGCCGCACCTGCTCCCGGGTGCCCGCGTCGTCGCTGTAGACCAGAACCCGCGCAGTCGCCCGCATTTCGTTCCTCCACGTGTCACGTGAATCACGTTGATGTTGCGCGGGATGCTACTCCTCCCGATGCGCTGTCAACATCGGTTCGGACACCCTCGCACGAGACGCTCATTGGCTCATCTGATGGGCCGTTCGGGCCTTGCACACGCCCCGGACACTCCGAACGGCACCCCCCGGGGTGAGGGCGGGATAAGCGACCGACATAATGTCGGTCGTGGCGACAGCAACGACAGTAGATACCGGGCACGCGCACCCGACGGTCAACCGGCCGAACCTCGTCAGCGTCGGAACCATCATCTGGTTGAGTTCCGAGCTGATGTTCTTCGCGGCCCTCTTCGCGATGTACTTCACCCTGCGATCCGTGACGGGCGCCGAGTACTGGACAGCCGAGGCCTCGGCCTTGAACCTGCCCTTCTCGGCGACGAACACGACGATCCTGGTGCTCTCCTCGCTCACCTGCCAGCTCGGCGTCTTCGCCGCCGAGCGCGGTGATGTGAAGAAGCTCCGGACGTGGTTCATCATCACGTTCGTCATGGGTGCGATCTTCATTGGCGGCCAGGTGTTCGAGTACACCGAGCTGGTCAAGCACGAGGGCATGAGCCTCTCGTCCGGTCCGTACGGCTCGGTCTTCTACCTGACCACCGGGTTCCACGGTCTGCACGTGACGGGCGGTCTCATCGCCTTCCTGCTGGTCCTCGGCCGGACGTACGCGGCCAAGAGGTTCACCCACGAACAGGCCACGTCGGCCATCGTCGTGTCCTACTACTGGCACTTCGTCGATGTCGTCTGGATCGGCCTCTTCGCGACGATCTACCTGATCAAGTAGCGAACACGTCACCGGGCCCGACCCGGCACTCCATCCAGAAACACCGACGCAGAAGATCCTGACACCGGGGTAATCCGTGAAAAAGCTCTCCGCACGACGACGCCATCCGCTGGCGGCGGTCGTCGTTCTACTCCTCGCGCTGGCGGCCACTGGGGGGCTGTACGCCGCCTTCGCCCCTGCGGGCAAGGCGCAGGCCGATGAAACCGCCCAGTCCCTCGCCATCGAGGAGGGCAAGAAGCTCTACGCCGTGGGTTGCGCAAGCTGCCACGGAACCGGCGGTCAGGGTTCCTCTGACGGCCCGAGCCTGGTCGGCGTCGGCTCCGCGGCCGTCGACTTCCAGGTGAGCACGGGCCGCATGCCCGCCCAGCAGCCCGGCGCCCAGGTGCCGAAGAAGCCCAACGTCTACTCGCAGGCGCAGATCGACCAGCTGGCGGCGTACATCGCCTCCCTCGGTGCCGGTCCGATCACGCCGACCGAGAAGCAGTACGACCCGGCGGGCGCCGACGTCGCCGCTGGTGGTGAGCTGTTCCGCAACAACTGCGCGCAGTGCCACAACTTCACCGGCGAAGGCGGCGCCCTGACGAACGGCAAGTACGCCCCCAACCTTGAGGACGTCTCGCCGAAGCACATCTACGAGGCCATGCTGACCGGCCCGCAGAACATGCCCTCCTTCCCGGACAGCACCATGCCGGAGAAGCAGAAGAAGGACATCATCGCGTACCTCGAGAACGTCAACGGCGAGAAGTCCACCAGCCCCGGTGGCCTCAAGCTCGGCGGCCTCGGTCCCGTTTCCGAGGGTCTGTTCGGCTGGATCTTCGGTCTGGGTGCGCTGATCGCTGTTGCCGTCTGGGTCGCGGCCCACACCGCTAAGGCCAAGAAGTCATGAGTCAAGACATTCCCGAAGAGAAGCACCTGCCGAGCGAGCAGGGCGACGCGCACCACGGTGCCGTAGCGGTCGCGGACAACCCGTTCGCCGACCCGGGCCTGCCGGTCCACAAGCCGCGCATCCAGGACATCGACGAGCGGGCGGCGAGGCGCTCCGAGCGCACCGTCGCCATGCTCTTCACCCTGTCGATGCTGGCCACGGTCGGCTTCATCGCCGCCTACGTGACCATCCCGGTCGACAAGATCGCGTACGTGTTCCCGGTCGGGAAGGTCAGCGCGCTCAACTTCGCGCTCGGTCTGACCCTGGGCACGGCCCTCTTCTGCATCGGCGCGGGCGCGGTCCACTGGGCCCGCACCCTGATGTCCGACGTGGAGGTCGCCGACGAGCGGCACGAGATCGCCGCTCCGCCGGAGGTCAAGGCCAAGGTCATGCAGGACTTCGCCGACGGTGCGAACGAGTCCGGCATCGGCCGCCGTCCGCTGATCCGCAACACGATGCTGGGCGCGCTGGCCATGCTGCCGCTCTCCGCCGTCGTGATCATGCGCGACCTGGGCCCGCTGCCCGAGGACAAGCTGCGCAAGACCCTGTGGGCCAAGGGCAAGCTGCTCATCAACCAGAACACGATGGAGCCGCTGCGTCCCGAGGACGTCCTGGTCGGTTCGCTGACCTTCGCCATGCCGGAAGGCCTGGAGGAGGAGCAGCACGACTTCCAGGTCCAGATCGCCAAGGCCGCCCTGATGATCGTCCGGATCAAGCCGGAGGACATCAAGGACAAGCAGGAGCTGGAGTGGTCCCACGACGGCATCGTGGCCTACTCCAAGATCTGCACCCACGTCGGCTGCCCGATCAGCCTGTACGAGCAGCAGACGCACCACGTGCTCTGCCCGTGCCACCAGTCCACCTTCGACCTCTCCGACGGCGCCCGTGTCATCTTCGGCCCGGCCGGTCACGCGCTTCCGCAGCTGCGGATCGGTGTGAATGACGAAGGCTTCCTCGAAGCGCTCGGCGACTTCGAAGAGCCCGTCGGTCCTGCATTCTGGGAGCGCGGATGAGCACTGCGACCACTGACACCAAGGCGCGCAAAGCGCCTGCCGGCGAGCGCGTAGCGGACTGGGCGGACGGCCGCCTGGGCATCTACAGCCTCGCCAAGGCGAACATGCGGAAGATCTTCCCGGACCACTGGTCCTTCATGCTGGGTGAGATCTGCCTCTACAGTTTCATCATCATCATCCTCACGGGTGTGTACCTGACGCTGTTCTTCCACCCGAGCATGAACGAGGTCGTGTACCACGGCTCGTACGTGCCCATGCAGGGCGTCATGATGTCCGAGGCGTTCGCCTCGACCCTGGACATCAGCTTCGACGTCCGCGGTGGTCTGCTCATCCGGCAGATCCACCACTGGGCCGCGCTGATCTTCGTCGCGGCCATGGTCGTGCACATGATGCGCGTCTTCTTCACCGGCGCGTTCCGCAAGCCGCGTGAGATCAACTGGATCTTCGGCTTCCTGCTGCTGGTCCTCGGCATGTTCACCGGCTTCACCGGTTACTCGCTGCCGGACGACCTGCTGTCGGGTACCGGTGTCCGCTTCATGCAGGGCGCCATCCTGTCCGTCCCGGTCGTCGGCACCTACCTGTCGATGTTCCTGTTCGGCGGGGAGTTCCCGGGCGGCGACTTCGTCGCGCGGTTCTACTCGGTGCACATCCTGCTGCTGCCCGGCATCATGATGGGCCTGCTGGTGGCCCACCTGATCCTGGTCTTCTACCACAAGCACACCCAGTTCCCCGGCCCCGGCAAGACGAACAACAACGTCGTCGGCATGCCGCTGCTGCCGGTCTACATGGCCAAGGCCGGAGGCTTCTTCTTCCTGGTCTTCGGTGTCATCGCGGCCATCGCGGCGATCGCCTCGATCAACCCGATCTGGGCGCTCGGCCCGTACCGCCCGGACCACGTGTCCACCGGTGCGCAGCCCGACTGGTACATGGGTATGCCGGAAGGCCTGATCCGTGCCATGCCCGGCTGGGAGATCAACCTGTGGGGCCACACGCTCGTCCTGGGCGTGTTCATCCCGCTGCTGCTCTTCCCGCTGGTGCTGGGTTCGATCGCCGCCTGGCCGTTCATCGAGTCCTGGGTCACCGGTGACAAGCGCGAGCACCACCTGCTGGACCGCCCGCGCAACGTCCCGACCCGTACGGCCTTCGGTGTCGCCTGGATCGCGGAGTACATCGTCCTGCTGATCGGCGGTGGAAACGACATGTTCGCGCAGTACTTCCACCTGTCGATCAACTCGATCACCTGGTTCGTCCGGATCGGCTTCTTCGTCGTCCCGGTCCTCGCCTTCATCGTCACCAAGCGGATCTGCCTCGGCCTCCAGCGCCGGGACCGGGACAAGGTGCTGCACGGTCGCGAGACCGGCATCATCAAGCGCCTGCCGCACGGTGAGTTCGTCGAGGTCCACGAGCCGCTCTCGCAGGACAAGCTGCACACGCTCACCTCGTACACGCAGTACCAGCCGATCGAGATCGGCCCGACGGTCGACGAGAACGGTGTCGAGCGCAAGGTGAAGCTCGGCGAGAAGCTGCGCGCGAAGCTCAGCAAGGGCTTCTACGCCGAGAACAACCAGATTCCGAAGCCCACGGTGGAGGAGTACAAGGAGATCCAGAGCGGCCACGGCCACCACTGATCCCGTTTGAGGGACTGATTTCGGCCAGTCCCCGTGTCGCCACGGCAAGAGCCCCGTCCAGTGTCCGGACGGGGCTCTTTGCCGTCTCCGGGGCTGGATAGGCTGAAGACCTTCCCATTCGACGTGGGCCCCCACATCGGCGGGCGATGAGCAGCAGGAGCGGACCATGAACGTGGCGACCCCGGCAGGCGGCGACAGCGTGGCGGCCCGCGGCTGGCCGGGCGTACTCGACGCGCTGCTCAGTGGCCGGGACCTGAACGCCGAGGACACCGCCTGGGCCATGGACCGGATCATGCGCGGCGAGGCCACCGACGCCCAGATCGCCGGCTTCGCGGTCGCGCTCCGGGCCAAGGGGGAGACGGTCGCGGAGATCAACGGCCTGGTCCGGGCCATGTACGCGCACGCCAACCTCATCGAGGTGCCGGGCCGGACGGTGGACATCGTCGGCACGGGCGGCGACGGGGCCAAGACGGTGAACATCTCCACCATGTCGGCGATCGTCGTGGCCGGTACGGGCGCCAAGGTGGTCAAGCACGGCAACCGGGCCGCATCCTCCGCCAGCGGCTCCTCGGACGTGCTGGAGAAGCTCGGCGTCAACCTGGACCTCACCCCCGCGCGGGTGGCGGAGGTCGTGGAGCAGGCCGGCATCACCTTCTGCTTCGCAGTGAAGTTCCACCCGGCGCTGCGTCACGTCGCCGCGGCCCGCAAGGAGCTGGGCATCCGCACCACCTTCAACTTCCTCGGCCCGCTGACCAACCCGGCCCGGGTCCGCGCCCAGGCCACGGGCGTCGCCGACCCCCGGGTGGCCCCGATCGTGGCCGGAGTCCTCGCCGAGCGGGGCTCCTCGGCGCTCGTCTTCCGCGGTGACGACGGCCTGGACGAGCTGACCACCACCGCCACCTCCCGGGTGTGGTGGGTGCGGGACGGCAGCGTCCGCGAACAGCCCTTCGATCCCCGGGACGTGGGCATCCGGCTGGTCGACGTGGCGGAGCTGCGGGGCGCGGACGCCTCGTACAACGCCGACATCGCCCGCCGCCTGCTGGCCGGCGAGACCGGTCCGGTCCGCGACGCGGTCCTGCTGAACTCGGCGGCGGCCCTGGTGGCGCTGGACCCGGGCCCGGGCACGCTGGAAGAGCAGATCGCGGCCGGCATCGCCCGTGCGGCGGAGTCGATCGACTCGGGCGCGGCCCGTGCGGCGCTGGACCGGTGGGTGGCGGCCAGCAACGCGTAGCGCCCGGCGGCGCCCGATCGCCGCGTTTCGGTCAAGGCCCCGGTCCGGATGGTGGACCGGGGTCTTGCGCGTGGCGGATCTTGTGGCAGGATGCTGACCAGGTCACGAGTGACAGCGTTTAGGCCCCGGCTTGCTGTCCGGCAACCCTCCTTCCGTGGCGGGGTGCCCCGGGTGATGACCAGGTCGTAGGCAGCGAGGTCTACGGCAAGCGCGGATCCCTCGACACCAGGGGTCCTGGTCTCTCGAGGAGCGTTTTTCCGTGAGCAAGCGAATGCGATAGGGCGACTCCGCCCCTTCTTCACCCCTCGGAACAGGGTCACGTCCGCGTACTGCGCGTACCCCCGTTCGGCTCCGAGGACTTTCCCGTACCCCGCCGGGCGGCTCCGCGCCGCGCCGCAGCCGCGTACGGGCACACCGAAGCCATTCACCCCTGCCTGCCGGGAGATTCCGCCATGTCCGCATCCCTGAACGTCGCCGCCTCCGTCGTCGCCGCCACCGTCTCTGCGGGGGGCCCCGCCTGTGCCGGGCCGCTGCCGGTCCTGGGCCGGGACGTCACCGTCCCGCTCGTCACCGGCGGCGAGGTCACCTACGCGGCCCTCGACTACGCGGCCAGCGCCCCCGCGCTCCAGCGGGTCTGGGACGACGTGGCCGCCTACGCCCCGTACTACGGCAGCGTCCACCGCGGCGCCGGCTACCTCTCGCAGCTCTCCACCGACCTCTTCGAGCAGAGCCGGGCCACCGTCGCCGCGTTCCTCGACTGCCGCCCCGCCGACCAGGTGGTCTTCACCCGGTCCACCACCGACTCCCTGAACCTGCTCGCGGCCGTCCTGCCCGCCGGCTGCCAGGTCTTCGTCTTCGAGACAGAGCACCACGCGTCGCTGCTGCCGTGGGCGGACGCGCAGGTCACCTACCTCAACGCCCCCCGCACCCCGGACGAGGCCGTCGCCACCCTGGAGCGGGCGCTCGCCGACCGAGACCCGTACGGTCCGGCGCTGGTCTGCGTCACCGGCGCGTCCAACGTCACCGGTGAGCTGTGGCCGGTCAAGGAGCTCGCCGCCGCCGCGCACGCCCACGGCGCGCGGATCGTGCTGGACGCGGCCCAGCTCGCCCCGCACCACCCGGTCTCCGTCCGGGACCTGGACGTGGACTGGGTGGCCTTCTCCGGGCACAAGCTGTACGCCCCCTTCGGCTCGGGCGTCCTCGCGGGCCGCGCGGACTGGCTCCAGGAGGCCGAGCCGTACCTGGCCGGCGGCGGTGCCTCCCGGAAGGTGGCGCGGCGCGCGGACGGCGGCGTGGACGTCGAGTGGCACACCACGGCCGCCCGCCACGAGGCCGGCTCCCCGAACGTCATCGGCGTCTATTCCATCGCGTCCGCGTGCCGCGCCCTGCAGGAGGCCGGGTTCGAGGACCTGGTCGCCCGCGAGCGGCACCTCATCGCCAAGGTCCGCGAAGGCCTGGCGGAGGTCCCCGCCGTCCGGGTCCTCTCCCTCTTCGGCGACGACGCCCCGCGCGTCGGCGTGATCTCGTTCGTCGTCGACGGCTGGAACAGCTCCCACTTCGCGGCCGCGCTGTCCGCGGAGTACGGGATCGGCGTCCGCGACGGCCTGTTCTGCGCCCACCCGCTGGTCCGCACCCTGCTGGGCAGCGAGCCGCAGGCCCAGGGCGAATGCGGAGCCCCCGAGGCGGCGCCGGGGGAGCGTTCCCTGAACGCCATCCGGGTCAGCTTCGGCGCCGGCACCCCGGACGAGCACGTGGAGCGCTTCGTCCGCGCGGTGCGGGAGCTGGTCGCGGACGGTGCCAAGTGGCAGTACCGCACGGAGGAAGGCCGCTGCGTCCCGGCCGTCTGACGGGCGTCGTGCGGCGCCGTTGCGCGGGGCTCTGCCCCGGACCCCGCGCCTCAATCGCCGGCGGGGCTTGATGTGCCCGGGGTCGGGGGGTGGGGCGGGGCCGCTCCGGAGTGTCTCCTCGGCTCGCGCACGAAGCCCCGGCTGCGTGAGCGGGGGCCCGGGTTGCGCGCTCGTCCTGCGGGGACCCTCCTGCGCGTCCCCACCCCACGGCTGACTCCGGCCGGGGGGCCCGATCGGGCTTCCTGTCCGGGTCGGGGGGTGGGGCGGGGCCGCTCCGGAGTGTCTCCTCGGCTCGCGCACGAAGCCCTGGCTGCGTGAGCGGGGGCCCGGGTTGCGCGCTCGTCCTGCGGGGACCCTCCTGCGTGTCCCCACCCCACGGCTGACTCCGGCCGGGGGGCCCGATCGGGCTTCCTGTCCGGGTCGGGGGGTGGGGCGGGGCCGCTCCGGAGTGTCTCCTCGG
>NZ_JBEZLA010000079.1:17710-27665 GCF_040651925.1 Streptomyces sp. NPDC048349
GCTCGCGCACGAAGCCCTGGCTGCGTGAGCGGGGGCCCGGGTTGCGCGCTCGTCCTGCGGGGACCCTCCTGCGCGTCCCCACCCCACGGCTGACTCCGGCCGGGGGGCGCGGGCTCCCTGGTCGGTGGGGGAGCGGGGGCTCGCAGGGGCGTCCCCGCAGGACGAGCGCGCAACCGTGGTCCAGCGGCCGGGACAAGGCTTCGTGCGCGAGCCGAGGAGACGCCCCGGAGGGGCCCCGCGCACGGCCCGGCAAGCGCATCCCGCCCGAGGGGCACCCCGGTACGGGCCCGGCAGACCGATCCCGGGAAAGGGGACAAACCCAGCCCCGCCGGCGTTTGAGGCGAAAGGGGGGACGGGCCGTCTGGAGGGCCGGGGTGGGGCGGAGCCCAGGGGAGACGGCGGGCCCGCGCCGGAGGCGTCAGGCGTCCAGGCCGATGGCGAAGGCCGCCTCGAGGTCGTGCTGGGAGTACGTGCGGAACGCAACGTGCGTGTCGGTGGCCTCGACGCCGGGGATCTTGCTGATGCGGCCCGGGATGATGTCCGCCAGGTTCTCGTGGCGGGCCACGCGGACCAGCGCGATCAGGTCGTACGTCCCCGTGACGGAGTACACCTCGCTGACGCTGTCCAGCGCGGCGATGGACTCGGCGATCTCGGGGATGCGGTCCACGCTGGTCTTGATGAGCACGATCGCGGTGATCACGGCTGGCTGTCTCCCTCGGTGGCCGTCGCTGGTCGCCCCACTCTAGTGGCAGGCCGATAGCGGGCCCACGCGTAGAGGAAGCCGACGGAGAAGCCCACCAGATGAGCCAGATAGGCGACCCCGGGACCGCTGCCCGCGCGGTGCGCGGCAACCCCCTGGAGGGCGAACCAGAACAGCAGCACGAGCCACGCCGGGAACCGCAGCGGCAGGAAGAACAGGAACGGGAACAGGCTCGTCACCCTGGCCCGGGGGAGCAGGTAGAGGAAGGCGCCCAGCACCGCCGAGATGGCCCCGGACGCCCCGACCAGCGTCTGGGCGGACCCCGCGTTGGCCGCCGCGTACGCCGCCAGGGCCACGTACCCCGTACAGACGTAGAACACGAGGAACGCCGGACGGCCCATCCGCTCCTCCGCCATCGCGCCGAAGACGTAGAGGAAGAGCATGTTGCCGAGCAGGTGCAGCCAGCTGCCGTGCACGAACAGCGCCGTCAGCGGCGTCAGCCAGGCCCGCGGGCGGCCCGAGAACAACTCGTCCGGGACCACGCCCCACCGCCGGAAGTAGTCCGTCCCGGCGGTCAGCAGCCCCTCGCCCGTCCCGTAGGCCGGGTTCAGCCCCGAAGCCGGGCCGAGGACGAACACCAGGGCGCAGCCCGCGATCAGGGCATGGGTGACCACCGGTCCCCGGGCGGCCTCGCGGACGGCCTGCCACCTTACGATCATGTGACAGAGCATGACGCAAGCCACCCCTCCCGGGGCGGTGGCAGGCCGTAGGGTTACGAGCCGACGTCCCGCCAATCGGCGCGGACGGCTCAGCAGACGGCTTTAATTGAATCAGCTACGAAGGAGAGAGCGGCCTGATGACGGTTCCCTTGCCGACCGACACCACCCGGTGGCGCTGCACCCTGTGCGGCAACCTCACGCGTTTCGACGTCACCCGTTCGTCGAAGGTCGTCGAGTACGTCCACCTGGACCTCGCCGGGGAGCCCAAGGTCGAGGAGCGCGAGGTGGTCAATGAGACCATCGAGTCGGTCCGCTGCCGCTGGTGCAACGCGGTGGACCAGATCGAGCTCGTGGACAGGCCGGGCGCGGACTCCTGACGGAGCCCCGCCCACAGGTAGATCGGTAGGGGTGACGGATCGTGGAGCCAGCAAGCGGCGCTGAGCCGGCCGATGCGGCCGGCGACGCCGCCGAGGTGCTCGACCGCCCGCTGCCGGAAGGCGTGCGGCGCCGGGTCGTCGCGCTCGTCTCGGACGCCTTCGGCGGACTGACGGTCGCGGACCTCCCGGCGCAGCTGCGCCAGTACGCCCGTTTCACCCCCACCCGTCGCGCCAAGTTCGCGGGCAACGCGATGGCCGCGGCCGTGGAGAGCGACCCCGTCTTCCGCGGCCGGGTCGCCGAGAAGCTGCGCGAGGCGCAGGCGGACCTGGCCGGGGCGCTGGAGTCCGGCGCCCCCCCCGCCGCCGCGGATCCGCTGGACGTGGCGGCCGCCGCGTACGTCCTGCGGCCGGCCGGCTGGGTCAAGTTGGTGGCCGCCGCCGGCGAGGAGGCGCAGCGCGCCGACGCCGAGCGGGTCGGCGAGGAGACCCGGCGCGAGCTGGACCGGCTGCGCGAGGAGCTGGCACAGGTACGGGACCTGCAGCGGTCCGGCGGCGAGCAGGTGCGGGCGGAGCTGGACGAGGCCCGCAGGGAAGCGGAATCGCTTCAGCGCAAGCTGCGCAGTGCGCTCAGCGACGTCAAGCGCGGCGAGGCGGCCTTGCGCAAGGTCACCGCGGAGATCGACGGGATCCGCGGCGACGCGGCCGCGCGGGTGGCCGCCGCCGAGAGCGAGAGCCGGCGGCTCAAGTCCCGGCTGGCGGAGGTGGAGGCGGCGCTGGAGACCTCGCGCCGGGCCACCCGCGAGGGGCGCAGCATCGAGGACATGCGGCTGCGGCTGCTGCTGGACACGGTGCTGGACGCGGCGGCGGGCCTGCGCCGCGAGCTGGCGCTGCCGCCGGTCTCCACGCGCCCGGCGGACACCGTGGAGGCCGTGGAGCCGGGCCGGATGACGCCGAAGGACATCGCGGCGCGCGCCCTGTCGGAGACCGATCCGGCGCTGCTGGACCAGCTGTTGGCGCTGCCCCAGGCCCATCTGGTGGTCGACGGCTACAACGTCACCAAGACGGGCTATCCGACGATGCCGCTGGAGAAGCAGCGGCTGCGGCTGCTGGGCGGGCTCTCGATGCTGGCCGCGCAGACGGGCGCGGAGATGACCTGTGTCTTCGACGGGGCGGAACTGGCCGCCCCGGTGCTGCTCGCGCCGCCGCGCGGGGTCCGCGTGCTGTTCTCCAAGGCAGGGGTGACGGCGGACGAGCTGATCCGCCAGCTGGTACGGGCGGAGCCGCCCGGCCGGCCGGTGGTCGTGGTGTCCACCGACCGGGAGGTCGCGGACGGGGTGGCCAAGGCGGGGGCGCGGCCGGTTGCGTCCGCATTGCTCCTGAAGCGGCTTTCGCGCGTTTCGTAACTCCTGGGCTTCATGCCCGAATTGGCAGGGCCCTCAGGGAACGTACCGTCAAGTGCCCGGCACGCAGCGTGCGCTGTAGGTAAAGAAGCTGGTCGGGGACCGACTTTTTTCCCGGCAGGATTTGAACTGATCACAGATGGGTCACTAGGGTCTGCTCAAACCTTCGTGCGGTAGATCACTCATTCGGGGTGGCAGCGGAGGTGCTGCCGAGTTGCGTTCTTCGGCGGCTCGAGGAAGAAGGAGCTCGCCTTCGTGGCGTCCCACCGTCGACCCAAGCAGCCGACCCGCGCTCGTGTGACCGTGCTGACCGCCACCGCGGCCGCGGCCGTCGCGCTCTCTACGCAGGGCGCCACCGCCGCCCCGGCGAAGCCGAGCAAGGAAGAGGTCAAGTCGCAGGTCGACGCCCTCTACGAAGAGGCGGAGCAGGCGACCGAGAAGTTCAACGGCGCCAAGGAGCGCCAGGAGAAGCTCGAAAAGGAGATCGGGCAGCTCCAGGACCAGGTCGCACGCGGCCAGGGCGACCTCAACGAGCTGCGCGGCACGCTCGGTTCGATGGCGAGCGCGCAGTACCGCAACGGCGGCATAGACCAGTCGCTCGCCCTCCTCCTCTCCGAGGACCCCGACAGCTACCTCGACAAGGCCTCCTCCCTGGAGCACCTGAGCGGCAAGCAGGTCGAGGCGGTCCAGAAGATCCAGGCCAAGCAGCGCACCCTCGCGCAGCAGCGCCAGGAGGCCGCCGGCAAGCTCGCCGACCTCGACGCCACCCGCAAGGAGCTCGGCGAGAAGAAGAAGGTCTCGCAGGAGAAGCTCGCCGCGGCCCAGGCCCTGCTCAACACCCTGACGGCGCAGGAGCGTGCCGCGCTCAAGGACGAGGAGACGCGCGCCAGCCGCAGCGACAGCCAGCGCGTCGACCTCGGCAACGTGAGCGCCTCCGGCCGCGCCGGAGCGGCCCTGGCGGCCGCCAAGACCAAGCTGGGCGGCGCGTACGTCTCCGGCGCCACCGGTCCGAGCGCCTTCGACTGCTCCGGGCTGACCCAGTGGGCGTACAAGCAGGCCGGCGTGGGCATCAGCCGCACCACCTACACCCAGGCGAACGACGGCACCCGCATCAGCCGCAGCCAGCTCCAGCCCGGTGACCTGGTCTTCTTCTACAACGACCTGCACCACGTCGGCCTCTACGCCGGCAACAACATGACGCTGCACGCCTCCAACCCGCGCGGCGGCATCAAGTACGAGTCGATGGACAACATGCCCTTCATGTTCGGCGTCCGCGTCTCCTGACGCGCCGTACACCGCCCATCCGGGCGAATTCGACGGCTCCGCTCTGACCCCACGCCCCGCCGGTGACCTGCGTCTCCGGCGGGGCGTCGCCGTGCGTGCCCTCCGGCGGTCGTTGGCCGGTGCCCGGCGGCGCGGCTACTGTCTGCCAGCGCGTAACCCGGCACACGTCCGTCCACGGGGGGCGGACCCGGGCCACGCCCAGCGGAAGGGAGCGGTTTCACGTGGCGTCCCATCGTCGGCCCGGGCTCGGCAGCCTCGACCGGAACACGAAGGTCACCGTCCTCACCGCCGCCGCGGCCACGGCCGCCGTCGCCATGACGGGCACACCCGCCGGCGCGGCCCCCGGCCTGCCCCAGGACCCCGCGACGGGCACCCGCGCCCAGGTCGACCGGCTCTTCGAGGAGGCCGAACAGGCCACCGAGCGCTTCAACGAGGCGGGCGAGAAGGCCGACCGGCTGCGGGCCGAGGTCAACCGGGCCCAGGACGCCGTCGCCCGCGGCCAGGAACGCATCAACACCATGCGGGGCATCCTCGGCACCTTCGCCGGCGCCCAGTACCGCAGCGGCGGCATCGATCCCGCCGTCGGCCTGATGCTGGCCGAGGACCCCGACGCGTACCTGGAACAGGCTGCCGCCCTGGACCGGCTGACCGGCCGCCAGGCCCGGCAGCTGGACGAACTGCGCGAGGAGCAGCGCCGGCTCGGCCAGGAGCGCCGGGAGGCCTCCCGCAAACTCGCCGAACTCGACGCGCTGCGCGCCGACGTGGCCCGGCACAAGCGCTCCGTCACGGCCAAGCTCGCGGCCGCCCGGCGGCTGCTCAACGCCATGCCCTCCGAGGAGCGGGCCGACTTCGAGCGTGCCTCCCGCTCGGGCGGCCGTGCCGACGCACTGCCCGACCTGTCCTCCGCGGGCCCTTCCTCGGGCCGTGCCATGGCCGCCGTGATGGCGGCCCGCGCCGCGGTCGGCCGCCCGTACGTGTGGGGCTCCACCGGCCCCTCCGGCTTCGACTGCTCCGGGCTGATGGTCTGGTCGTACCGGCAGGCCGGGGTCTCGCTGCCGCGCACCTCGCAGGCCCAGCGGCACGCCGGCCGCCAGGTGCCGCTGTCGCAGGCCCGGCCGGGCGACCTGGTGACGTACCGCTCGGACGCCAGCCACGTCGGCATGTACGTCGGCAACGGCCAGGTGGTGCACGCCCCGTACCCGGGGGCCCGGGTCCGCTACGACCCCGTCGGGATGATGCCGGTCTCGGCCGTGACCCGGCCCTGACCTGCGGGCGGCCGCCCTTGCGTACGATCGGCTGATGTTCCCAGGTCGTCGTCTCGTACGCGTACTGCCGCTCCTGCTGTGCCTGCTGGCGGCCGGGTGCGCGCAGCGGCCGGCGGACACGGCCGGACGGGACGTGCGCCGGGCCGTGGCCGAGTGGTCGCGCACCCCGCCCGAGCGGCTCGCGGGGATCCCCGTCGAGGACTGGGCGTACGAGGTCGCCTCGGTGCGGCAGGACGGCGTACGGGCCCTCGTGCGGGCGGAGCTGCGCTACCGGCTCACCGGCTACGACCCCGCCCCGGGCGGCTCGGCCCGCGAGCTCGAACTCCGCCTGGACGGCGGCACGTGGCGCGTCGCCGCCGACCGGCCCGCTCCGGGCGCCCCGCCGCAGCTGTGGGACCAGGGGCCGGTGTCGGTGGTCCGGGGCACGCACAGCCTGGTGCTGGGCGGCTCCGGGCAGCACGAGGACGCCCTGCGGGAGATCGCCGCCGAGGCCGACCGGGCGGTGCCCGCCGCGAGCGCCGCGTGGCCCGGGCCGTGGGCGGGGAGGGTGGTGGTGCTGGTCCCCGGCTCGCTGGAGCGGATGGCGGAGCTGCTGGGCGGGACGGCCGACGCCTACCGGGGCATGGGCGCCGTCACCACCGGCCGGGTGGGCGCCGGACCCGCCCCCGCGGACCGGGTGGTGGTCAACCCGCAGGGCTACGCCGAACTCGGCGGGGCGGGCCGGCGCATCGTCCTGACCCACGAGGTCACCCACGTGGCCACCCGGGCGGCGACCACCGCCCGCACCCCGCTGTGGCTCTCCGAGGGCTTCGCGGACTGGGCGGCGTACCGCGGCGGCCCCACCACGCCGGAGCAGGGCGCGCCGGCGCTGGGCCGGGCCGTACGGCGCGGTGAGGTGCCCGCCGCGCTGCCCGCGACGGAGGCCTTCGCCTTCGGCGGCGACCCGGAAGCGCTGGCCCGGGCGTACGAGGGTGCGTGGCTGGCCTGCCGGCTGATCGCCGAGAAGTGGGGCGAGCAGGCCCTGGCCGACCTGTACGGGCGGGCGGGCCGCGAGCCCCTCGCGACAGCGCTCGAGGGGGCGCTGGGCGTGGACCCGGCAGGGCTGACGAAGGCCTGGCAGGAGGCCCTGCGCGGCTGGCTCCGCTGAGCGCCGCACGCGTCCGGTACTGTCGGCAGGCAATGCACAAGACGCTGATCGTGACCAACGACTTCCCCCCGCGACCGGGCGGCATCCAGGCCTTCCTGCACAACATGGCGCTGCGGCTGGATCCCGACCGCGTCGTCGTGTACGCCTCCACCTGGAAGCACGGCGCGGAGGGCCGCGAAGCGACCGCGGCCTTCGACGCCGAGCAGCCCTTCCAGGTGGTGCGCGACCGCACGACCATGCTGCTGCCGACCCCGCGCGTGACGCGGCGGGCGGTGGGCCTGCTGCGCGAACACGGCTGCCGGTCCGTGTGGTTCGGGGCGGCCGCCCCGCTCGGGCTGATGGGCCCGGCGCTGCGGCGGGCGGGGGCCGACCGGATCGTGGCGACCACGCACGGGCACGAGGCGGGCTGGGCCCAGCTGCCGGCGGCGCGGCAGTTGCTGCGGCGGATCGGCGAGGGCACCGACACGCTGACCTACCTGGGGGAGTACACGCGCTCGCGGATCGCCTCGGCGCTGACGGACCGGGCGGCGGCGCGGATGGTGCAGCTGCCGCCGGGGGTGGACGAGAAGACCTTCCACCCGGAGTCGGGCGGGGCGGAGGTCCGGGCGCGGCTCGGACTGACCGACCGGCCGGTGGTGGTGTGCGTGTCGCGGCTCGTGCCGCGCAAGGGGCAGGACACGCTGATCGAGGCGATGCCGCGGATCCTGGCGGCGGTGCCGGACGCGGTGCTGCTGATCGTGGGCGGCGGGCCGTACGCGGCCGACCTGCGGGCGCTGGCGGCCTCCACGGGCGTGGCGGACTCGGTGGTCTTCACGGGACCGGTCCCGTGGTCCGAGCTGCCCGCCCACTACGGGGCCGGGGACGTGTTCGCCATGCCGTGCCGGACCCGGCGGGGCGGACTGGACGTCGAGGGGCTCGGGATCGTCTACCTGGAGGCCTCGGCGACGGGGCTGCCGGTGGTCGCCGGGGACTCGGGCGGGGCGCCGGACGCGGTGCTGGACGGGGAGACGGGGTGGGTCGTCCGCGGCGGCGAGCCGTCCGAGGCGGCGGACCGGATCACCGCGCTGCTGCTGGACCCGGGGCTGCGGGCGCGGATGGGCGAGCGGGGCCGTGCGTGGGTCGAGGACCGCTGGCGCTGGGACCACCTGGCGACCCGCCTGCGCGCCCTCCTCTAGCCCCGGCCCCCGCCTCGACGCCGGCGGGGCTCAGAGACCGGGGCTGCGCCCCAGGCCCCGCGCCTCGCGCGCCGGCGGGGCCGGGTGGCCGGCGTCGGGCTGCGAGGTGGTGAGCCATGGCTGACTGTCCCTCCGATGTCTGGCAGTGCGGCGTATGGGGGGAACGGCGGATTCCGCCCATCATGCGGCCATGACACCCAATCTGACGCGCCGTCACCTCCTCGGACTGGCCGCCCTGCAGACCGCCTCCGCCCTCGGCTTCACCCGCATCGGCCTGGCCTCCGCCTCCGCCGCCGAGCCGGGCGCAGCCCCCTACGCGCCCGCCATCGTCGTCGGCTCCGGCTACGGCGCGGCCGTGGCCGCGCTCCGCCTCGGCCAGGCCGGCATCCGCACCGTCGTCCTCGAGATGGGGCGGCTGTGGGACGCCCCGGGGCCCGACGGCAAGGTCTTCCCGTCCACCTCCGCGCCCGACCACCGCTCCATGTGGTTCCGCACGCGCACCGAGGCCCCGCTCGCCCAGTTCCTCTGGCTCGACGTCGTCAACCGCGACATCAGCCCGTACCCCGGCGTCCTCGACCGCGTGCACCACGGCGACATGTCCGTGTACGTGGGGCGGGGGGTGGGAGGGGGCTCGCTCGTCAACGGCGGGATGGCGCCGACGCCCCGGCGCTCGTACTTCTCCGAGGTACTGCCCGGGGTCGACGCCGACGAGATGTACGGCACCTACTACCCCCGCGCCCGCGCCATGCTCGGCGTCAACGACATCGACCCGGCCTGGTTCGAGTCCACCGAGTGGTACCGCTTCGCCCGGACCTCCCGCACGCACGCCCACAACACCGGCCTGAAGACCGTCTTCGTCCCCAACGTCTACGACTTCGCGTACATGCAGCGCGAGGCGGCCGGCACCGCGACCAGGTCGGCCCTGGCCGGGGAGGTCATCTACGGCAACAACCACGGCAAGAAGAGCCTGGACAAGACCTACCTCGCCGCGGCGGTCGGCACGGGGAACGTCACCATCGAGACCATGCAGCGCGTGGTCGCGGTCCGGCAGGACCCCGCCGGGGGATACGTGCTGACCGTGCGGACCAGCGACCTCGCCGGCCGCGTCACCCAGGTCCGCGAACTCGGCTGCCGGCGGCTCTTCCTGGGGGCGGGCAGCCTCGGCACCACCGAGATCCTGCTGCGCGCCCGCGAGACCGGGACGCTGCCCGCGCTCAGCGACCGGGTCGGACTCGGCTGGGGCCCCAACGGCAACGTGATGACCGCCCGCGCCAACCACCTGTGGGACACGGTCGGCTGCAACCAGGCCACCATGCCCGCCCTGGGCATCGACGACTGGGACAACGCCGCGAACCCGGTCTTCGCCGAGATCGCCCCGCTCCCCATGGGCATCGAGCACTGGATCTCGATGTACCTGGCCATCACCAAGAACCCCGAGCGCGGGCACTTCACGTACGACGCGGCCACCGACTCGGCCCGGCTCAACTGGCGGCGGGACCAGAACGCGCCCGCGGTCAGGGCGGCGAAGAACCTCTTCGACCGCATCAACCGGAGGAACTTCACGATGTACCGGTACGACCTCTTCGGCGACAACAAGGCCTTCGCCGACACCTTCACGTACCACCCGCTCGGCGGCTGCGTCCTGGGCGAGGCGACCGACCTCTACGGCCGGGCCAAGGGCTACCAGGGGCTGTACGTGGTGGACAGCTCCCTGATCCCCGGCTCGCTCGGCGTGAACCCGTTCGTGACCGTCACCGCCCTCGCCGAGCGGAACATGGCCCGGATCCTCGCCGAGGACTAGGGGGTGTCTGACGGAGGTCCGTGGTGAAGGAGCGGTGTCCGGTGCGTGCTCTCGGCGTGCCGGCCGGATGCCCCCGTACTGGACGTA
>NZ_JBEZLA010000080.1:0-27551 GCF_040651925.1 Streptomyces sp. NPDC048349
CCGTGCACGCCGGCCTTGCTGACCACCGGCGCGCTGGCCGGGAAGCCGGCCAGCCCGTGGTCCACCAGGACCCGCGCGCCGGGGCTGAGGTGTGCCGGTCGACGTTACGTACCGACTCCTCCTGGGATCGGCGCACCCGTCCTCGTCAGGACGCATGAGACTGAACTGACTGGTACGTGCAAAAAATTTGGAATGGCCCGGAATCGGAACACCGGGGCACCTCGGCTCGTTGTCACGACGTGAGCACGACACCACCTGTTCTCGCCGCAGAGCTGGCGCAGGCGTGGGCCGACATTCAGCGGTACCACCCCGAGCTGCCTGACCTTGCCGCGCCCGAGTCCCTGATCGGAGAGTCCTCGTCCGCCTGCGGCGCCGAGCTCTCCTTCGAGCGACTGCTGCACGAGGCAGTCCACGGCATCGCCGCCGCCCGCGGTGTCCGCGACACTTCGCGCGCCGGCCGCTACCACAACCGCAGATTCCTCGCGATCGCCGAGGAGATGGGGCTGGACCACTCCGAGGAGCCCCACGCGAGCAGCGGCTTCTCGCTGGTCGCGCTCAACCCCGAGGCGAAGCGTCGCTACCGTCCCACCATCGAGCGCCTGCAGCGCGCGCTGAAGGCGCACACGGCCGCCACGGCCGCCGACACCAAGCGCAGCTTCCGGGGACCGGCCGCGCGGCACGGCTCCTCCGGCGGCGGCGTCCGCGTCAAGGCCGTCTGCGACTGCGGGCGCAACGTGCGGGTGGTCCCGTCCGTGCTCGCCCAGGCGCCGATCGTGTGCGGCGGCTGCATGAAGCCCTTCCGCATTCCCGAGGTCGCCCTCTCGGCCGCCTCCTGAGCGGCGGCCCCGCGGCGGGGCGCGGCCGCGAGGGCGAGGGTGCCGCCAGGCCCGCGCGGCCAGCTCCGCCGTGTCCCGGAGGGCCCGGGCCCTCCGGCTGAGCGCGCCGCAGGCGTATGGCACAATGGCTAGCTGTACTCGACAGTCGCATAGGACCCCTCTCTCCTCCGGCTGACGCGTCCATCGGGCACCCGAGTACCGCAACCCCACGTGGCATCTCATGTGCCCAACCACGTCAAGTTCAGGAGACACCACTCCAGTGGCAGTCAAGATCAAGCTCAAGCGCCTCGGCAAGATTCGCCAGCCGCACTACCGCATCGTCGTCGCCGACGCCCGTACCCGTCGGGACGGTCGCGCGATCGAAGAGATCGGTATCTACCACCCGACCTACAACCCGTCGCGCATCGAGGTCAACGCCGAGCGTGCGCAGTACTGGCTGTCCGTCGGCGCCCAGCCCACCGAGGCTGTGCTCGCCATCCTGAAGCTGACCGGTGACTGGCAGGCCCACAAGGGCCTCCCCGCCCCCGCGCCGCTGCTGCAGCCGGCGACGAAGGAAGACAAGCGTCGCTCCTTCGACGAGTTCGCCAAGGCCCTCGAGGGTGGCGACGCCAAGGGCGAGGCCATCACGCAGAAGGCGAAGAAGGCCGACAAGAAGGCGGACGAGGCTGAGGCCGCCGCCGAGTCGACCGAGGCCTGAGCATGCTCGAGGAGGCTCTTGAGCACCTCGTGAAGGGCATTGTGGACAACCCCGACGACGTGCAGGTCGCCTCGCGCAACCTGCGCCGCGGGCAGGTGCTCGAGGTCCGGGTCCACCCCGACGACCTCGGCAAGGTGATCGGCCGCAACGGCCGCACCGCACGTGCTCTGCGGACCGTCGTGGGCGCCATCGGCGGCCGGGGGATCCGCGTCGACCTCGTCGACGTGGACCAGGTCCGCTGAGCAGTTGAATCACCGGCACGGGCCGGGGAGGGCATTCGTGCCCGCCCCGGCCCGTCGTCGTCTGAACAGGAGAGAGACAGTGGAGCTGGTAGTCGCGCGGATCGGCCGCGCCCACGGCATCAAGGGTGAGGTCACCGTCGAGGTGCGCACCGACGAGCCGGAACTGCGGCTGAGTCCGGGCGCGGTGCTGCGGACCGAACCGGCGTCGGCGGGACCGCTGACCATCGAGACGGGCCGGGTGCACAGCGGCCGGCTCCTGCTGCGCTTCGCGGGGGTCAAGGACCGCACCGGCGCCGAGGCGCTGCGCAACATCCTGCTGATCGCGGACGTGGACCCCGCGGAGCTGCCGGAAGAGCCGGACGAGTACTACGACCACCAGCTGATGGACCTCGACGTCGTCCTCGAGGACGGCACCGAGATCGGCCGGATCACCGAGATCTCCCACCTGCCCTCGCAGGACCTCTTCATCGTCGAGCGACCGGACGGCACCGAGGTGATGATCCCCTTCGTGGAGGAGATCGTCGCCGAGATCGACCTGGAGGAGCAGCGCTGCGTCATCACCCCGCCGCCCGGGCTGATCGACGAGCGCGAAGCGGTCATCGACTCGACCCGCGACGAGGACTCCCAGCGCTCCGGGGACGACGCCTGATGCGTCTCGACGTCGTCACGATCTTTCCCGAGTACCTGGAACCGCTGAACGTCTCCCTCGTCGGCAAGGCGCGCGCCCGCGGCCAGCTCGACGTCCACGTCCACGACCTGCGGGACTGGACGTACGACCGGCACAACACGGTCGACGACACCCCCTACGGCGGCGGCCCCGGCATGGTCATGAAGACCGAGCCGTGGGGCGCGGCCCTGGACGAGGCGCTGGCCGACGGCTACGAGGCGGGCGCGCACGGGCCCGTCATGGTCGTCCCCACCCCCAGCGGCCGGCCCTTCACCCAGGAACTCGCCGTCGAACTCTCCGAGCGGCCCTGGCTGATCTTCACACCGGCCCGGTACGAGGGCATCGACCGCCGCGTCATGGACGAGTACGCCACGCGCATGCCGGTGTACGAGGTCTCCATCGGCGACTACGTCCTGGCGGGCGGCGAGGCCGCCGTCCTGGTCGTCACCGAGGCCGTGGCCCGGCTGCTCCCCGGGGTGCTGGGCAACGCCGAATCGCACCGCGACGACTCCTTCGCCCCCGGCGAGATGGCGAACCTGCTCGAGGGGCCCGTCTACACCAAGCCCCCCGAGTGGCGCGGCCGGGGCATTCCGGACGTGCTGCTCAGCGGCCACCACGGGAAGATCGCCCGCTGGCGCCGGGACGAGGCCTTCCGCCGCACGGCCCGCAACCGCCCGGACCTGATCGAGCGCTGCGAGGCCTCGGCCTTCGACAAGAAGGACCGGGAGATCCTGTCCATCCTGGGCTGGCAGCCGTCGGAGGACGGCCGATTTTGGCGCAGGCCGCAGGCCGTGGAAGAATAGGCGGCTGCTGTGTGCTCGCGGACGCCCCTGCCACAGGGGGACCGTCGGCCGCCGAGTGTCATGGCTCCCGAATTCTCTACGGAAACCCGCACCGGCGACCTGTGGCGTCGTGCGAAGAAAGCAGACGAAGAACATGTCTCACCTGCTCGATGGCGTCAACGCCGCCGCGCTCCGCTCGGACGTCCCGGCCTTCCGCCCGGGTGACACGATCAACGTGCACGTCCGCGTGATCGAGGGCAACCGCTCCCGTATCCAGCAGTTCAAGGGTGTCGTCATCCGTCGCCAGGGCGCCGGTGTCTCCGAGACCTTCACCGTGCGCAAGGTCTCCTTCAGCGTCGGCGTGGAGCGTACCTTCCCGGTCCACTCCCCGATCTTCGAGAAGATCGAGCTCGTCACCCGCGGTGACGTGCGCCGCGCCAAGCTGTACTACCTCCGTGAGCTCCGCGGCAAGGCCGCGAAGATCAAGGAGAAGCGCGACAACTGAGGTCCCCTCCGGCGTCCCGGGGTGGCCGGATAGGCTCGCCCCCGATGGACACCGAAGCACCTCACACGCAGCGCGGCCACTCTTCCCCCGTCGAGGGGGAGGGGCGGCCGCGTTCTGCGTTCTCCGCGGTCCTGCGGCCGCCGACCTGGCGGCGGGCCGGAGTGCTCGGCGTGATCTGCACCGTCTTCCTGCTGCTGCTGAGCAATTTCGTCGTCCAGCCCTTCCTGATCCCGAGCCGCTCCATGGAGCCGACGCTCGAGGTCGGCGACCGGGTGCTGGTCGACAAGCTGGCGTACCGTTTCGGCGACCAGCCGCGCCGGGGCGACGTGGTGGTCTTCGACGGCACCGGGTCCTTCGTCCGGGAACGCCCCGCGGGCCATCCCCTCGGCGAGCTGGTGCGCGGCGCGGCCTCGGCGCTCGGGATCGCGGAGCCCGCCGACACCGACTTCGTCAAGCGGGTCGTGGGCGTCGGGGGCGACGACGTGGTGTGCTGCGACACCGCCGGGCGCATCGAGGTCAACGGCGTCCCGCTGGACGAGCCGTACCTCTACCCGGGCGACGCACCCTCGAAGGTGCCCTTCCGGATCGTCGTACCCCTTGGGACCCTGTGGGTGATGGGTGATCATCGCTCCCAGTCCCGGGATTCGCGGGACCACCTGGGGGAGCCGGGCGGGGGGATGGTGCCGGTGGAGAAGGTGATCGGGCGGGCCGACTGGATCGGCTGGCCCGTCTCGCGCTGGGGCGCAGCCACGGCCGGCGGCCGGCATGGGTAGCCGCGGGCGGCCGCGCGGCGGGCGGGAGCCCGAGCGCAGACCCGAACCGGAGCCGGAACCCGTCGTGGCGGAGGGCGGCCGGGCCGAGCGGCGCCGGCTGGCCCGCCGCGTGCGGCGCCGCCGCCGCACGCGCCGGGCGGGTGAGCTGCCCCTGCTGGTCGTCGTCGCGCTGTGCATAGCCCTGCTCCTCAAGACCTTCCTGGTGCAGGCCTTCTTCATCCCGTCGGGGTCGATGGAGCAGACGATCCGGATCGGCGACCGGGTGCTGGTGGACAAGCTGACGCCGTGGTTCGGCTCCGAGGTCGAGCGCGGCGACGTCGTCGTGTTCAAGGACCCCGGCGGCTGGCTCAAGGGCGAGGTCGCCCGGCCGGCCCAGGACCCGGTCGGGGTCAAGCAGATCAAGCAGACCCTCACCTTCATCGGGCTGCTGCCCTCGGCGGACGAACAGGACCTGATCAAGCGCGTCATCGGCGTCGGCGGGGACACCGTCAAGTGCTGTGACGCCCGGGGGCGGGTCACCGTCAACGGCTCGCCGCTCGACGAGCCGTACGTGAACCCGGGCAACGCGCCCTCGGAGATCCGCTTCGAGGTGCAGGTGCCGGCCGGCCGGATCTTCGTGATGGGCGACCACCGGTCGAACTCGGCCGACTCCCGCTACCACCTCGACGAGGCCTTCGAGGGGACCATCGCCGAGGACGAGGTCGTGGGGGAGGCCGTGGTGATCGCCTGGCCGTTCGGGCACTGGCGACGACTGGATACGCCCGCAACCTTCCGGATGGTGCCCGATCACGCGCGACGCGAGGCACACGGGCGTCGTCGGCGCCGCCGCGGCACCTCGTTCGCATAGTGTGTCCTGGGTCTCCCGCGCCTTAGGGAACTCCCGCTCGTTAAGGGAGGGGAGGGCCCGTTTTCCGGTTCGGGAGCGGGCGGTGAATCCGAGTGAGGAGTGGATGTGGGGGACGTGGCGGTAGGCGCACGGTCCGGACGCGATGAGGGTGAGGAGCGGCCGGACGACGCCGTCAAGCACGAGGCCGATGAGGACGGCGGTGCCAAGGCGCACCCGCACCGCTCGTTCTGGAAGGAGCTTCCGCTCCTGATCGGTATCGCGCTGCTGCTGGCCCTGCTGATCAAGACCTTCCTCGTGCAGGCGTTCTCGATCCCGTCCGACTCGATGCAGAACACCCTGCAGCGCGGGGACCGGGTGCTGGTGGACAAGCTGACCCCGTGGTTCGGCTCCGAGCCCGACCGGGGCGAGGTCGTCGTCTTCCACGATCCGGCGAACTGGCTGTCCGGTGAGCCCACCCCGGAGCCGAACCTCGCCCAGCAGATCCTCAGCAAGATCGGCCTGATGCCGGACGCCGCCGAGAAGGACCTGATCAAGCGCACGATTGCCATCGGCGGGGACACGGTCGAGTGCAAGAAGGGGGGACCGGTCGTCGTCAACGGCAAGCCGCTCGACGAGCCGTACATCTTCCCCGGCAACACCGCGTGCGACGACGCCCCCTTCGGCCCCCTCACCGTGCCCAAGGGCAAGATCTGGGTGATGGGCGACCACCGCCAGAACTCCCAGGACTCCCGCTACCACATGCAGGACGCCACCCAGGGCTTCGTGCCCGTCGACAAGGTCGTCGGGCGGGCCATCGTGGTGGCGTGGCCGATCACCCGCTGGTCCACGCTCCCCATCCCCGACACCTTCGACCAGCCGGGCATCGGCAACCAGGCCGCGGCGCCCGCGCCCGGCGCCGCCGGGCCGGCTGCGGTCGGGCCGGGCCCGGCCGCGCTGGGGCTCGCCGGCGCGGTGCCGCTCGTCATGTGGCGCCGGCGGAGGCTGACCACGGGGCGTACCGCCGGGTAGGGTGCCGCCCAGGTCGACGATCTCCGACGTGGGAGCGCTGCAATGGGCGGAACACAGGACATACGCAGGAGCAAGGACGGCCACGGCGGTCTCGGCAACGTGTTGTCGGGCATCGCCGTGGCCGTCGGCTTCGCGCTCTTCCTCGGCGGTTTCGTGTGGGGGGCGCTCGTCTACCGCCCCTACACCGTGCCCACCGACTCGATGATGCCCACGGTGCTGCCCGGGGACCGGGTGCTGGCCCAGCGCATCGACGGCGGCGAGGTGCGCCGCGGGGACGTGGTCATCTTTACTGATTCCATGTGGAGCGATTCGCCCATGGTCAAGCGGGTCGTCGGCATCGGCGGCGACACCGTGAAGTGCTGCGGCGCGGGGGGCGAGCTGACCGTGAACGGCACGGCCCTCGACGAGCCGTACGCCGACCGCACCCAGCCCGATTCGGGCCTGGCGATGCCGCCCGGGCAGGCCCCGGCCCCGGGGACGCCCTTCGAGGTGACGGTTCCCGAAGGGAACCTCTTCCTGCTCGGCGACCGGCGGGCCGCCTCCCTCGACTCCCGGGCCCACCTCCAGGAGGCCGGGCAGGGCACCGTCCCCCGGTCGACGGTCAGTGCCCGGGTGGACGCCGTGGCCTGGCCCTCCGCGGCGATGCTGGAGCGGCCGCGGACGTACGCGGCGCTGCCCGGCGGGATCTCCCGGCCCGGCCCACTGCGGCTCCAGCTCGTGATGGTGGCGGCCGGCGCCGCCCTGGTGGTGCTGGGCGCCGCCTACGGGCCCCTCGTACGGCTCCTCGGGCGCGGGCGGCGGCAGGAGCGGGCCGGTGTCCGCTGACCCGGCGGCGGCCCCGGCTCCGGTCCCGGGCCCCGTCCCCCGGAAGGTGTCGCGGGTGATCCTGCTGGACCCGGCGGACCGGATCCTGCTGCTGCACGGCTTCGAACCGGCGGACCCGGCGGACGACTGGTGGTTCACACCGGGCGGCGGGCTGGAGGCCGGCGAGAGCCGGGAGCAGGCGGCGCTGCGGGAGCTGGCGGAAGAGACGGGGATCACACAGGTGGATTTGGGGCCGGTGCTGTGGCACCGGTACTGCTCCTTCCCCTTCGACGGGCGCCGCTGGGAGCAGGACGAGTGGTACTTCCTGGCCCGAACCACCCAGACGCGGACCCGGCTGGGCGGGCTCACCGAGCTGGAGCGGCGCAGTGTCACCGGAGCCAGGTGGTGGACCTCCGAGGAACTTCTCTCGGCGCGTGAGACGGTGTACCCGACCAGACTCGCCGAGCTGCTCCGTACGCTGCTCGACGACGGTCCTCCGGGTGCGCCGGTGGTCCTGGCCCCGGAAATCGTTTAGGGGCGCATGGGCCTGGCGCACAATAGGGGGACGCACGGCTGAAGGGGAACATGCCATGAGTGCCGAGGACCTCGAAAAGTACGAGACCGAGATGGAGCTGAAGCTCTATCGGGAGTACCGCGACGTCGTCGGGCTGTTCAAGTACGTGATCGAGACCGAACGCCGTTTCTACCTCACCAACGACTACGAGATGCAGGTGCACTCGGTCCAGGGGGAGGTCTTCTTCGAGGTCTCCATGGCGGACGCCTGGGTCTGGGACATGTACCGGCCGGCCCGGTTCGTGAAGCAGGTGCGGGTGCTGACGTTCAAGGACGTGAACATCGAGGAGCTCAACAAGAGCGACCTCGAACTGCCGGGCAGCTGAGTCTGCCCTTCGTCCCCTTCCCTTCCTCTCTTCAGCCGTACGGGTGACCGGGTTATCCACAACGGCGGAGTTGTCCACCAAGATCCACAGGGTGGGCGGGGGCGCGGGATCGTCGGTGCCGGAGGTGGTGCCGGATGAACGCGAAGGGCGTGGCACAGCAGGCATTGGGGCGGTACGGCGAGGATCTCGCGGTGCGGCGGCTGGCCGAGGCCGGGATGACCGTGATCGCGCGGAACTGGCGGTGCCGGGGCGGGGAGATCGACATCGTCGCCCGGGACGGTGACGCGGTGGTCGTGTGCGAGGTGAAGACCCGCCGGGCCGGGCACTTCGAACATCCCATGGCCGCCGTGCGGCCCGGCAAGGCCGAGCGCTTACGCGTGCTCGCCGGGCGCTGGCTCGCCGACCACGGCGGACCACCGCCGGGCGGGGTGCGCATCGACCTGGTCGGGGTCCTGCTGCCACGGCGCGGTGCGCCCGTGGTGGAGCACGTCAGGGGGGTGGCCTGATGGGGTTCGCCCGAGCCTGTTCGGTGGCCCTGGCGGGCGTCGACGGCGTGGTGGTGGAGGTCCAGGCCGACCTGGAGCCCGGGGTCGCGGCCTTCACCCTGGTGGGGCTGCCGGACAAGACGCTGGTGGAGAGCCGGGACCGGGTGCGGGCGGCCGTGGTCAACTCGGGGTCCGCCTGGCCGCAGAAGAAGCTCACCGTCGGGCTCAGCCCGGCCTCCGTGCCGAAGTCCGGAGCCGGGTTCGACCTGGCCGTGGCGGCCGCGGTGCTCGGCGCCGCCGAGGTCGTCGACCCGGACACGATCGCCGATCTCGTCCTGATCGGCGAGCTGGGGCTGGACGGCCGGGTGCGTCCGGTCCGGGGGATCCTCCCGGCGGTCCTCGCCGCCGCCGAGGCCGGATACCGGCACGTGGTGGTCCCGCAGCAGTGCGCCGCCGAAGCCGCGCTCGTCCCGGACGTCTCGGTGCTCGGCGTGCGCAGCCTGCGCCAGCTGATCGCGGTCCTGACCGACGGCCCGGTCCCCGAAGAGGAACCCGCCGACCCCCCGGGCCGCCCCGACCCGATACTGGCCGGCCTGGTCCTGCCGGGCGCGGGCCTGGGTACGGGCCTGGCGCCCGGCCGCTCCGGTCACGGGGACGCCGGGGACTTCCCCGATCTCGCCGACGTGGCCGGGCAGCACACCGCGCGCCGCGCCTTGGAGGTGGCGGCCGCCGGCGGGCACCACCTCTTTCTCAGCGGGCCTCCCGGGGCGGGCAAGACCATGCTGGCCGAGCGGTTGCCCTGGATCCTGCCGCCGCTCACCCGCCAGGATTCCGTGGAGGTCACCGCGGTCCACTCGGTGGCGGGCATCCTTCCGCCGGGTGAACCGCTCATCACCCGCCCGCCCTACTGCGCACCGCACCACTCGGCGACCATGCAGTCCCTGGTGGGCGGGGGCAACGGGATCCCGAGGCCCGGGGCGGTCTCGCTGGCCCACCGGGGCGTCCTCTTCCTGGACGAGGCCGCCGAGTTCCACAGCCGGGCGCTGGACGCACTGCGCCAGCCCCTCGAGTCGGGGCACGTGGTCATCGCCCGCGCGGCCGGGGTGGTACGGCTCCCGGCCAGGTTCCTCATGATCCTCGCCGCGAACCCGTGCCCGTGCGGGCGCCACACCCTGCACGGAGCCGGGTGCGAATGCCCGCCCTCGGTGATCAGGCGCTATCAGGGCAGGCTGTCGGGGCCGCTGCTCGACCGGGTCGACCTGAGGGTGGGGGTCGAGCCCGTGACCCGGTCGGACCTGCTCGGGCAGGGCGGTCGGGGGGAATCCACCGAGGTGGTGGCCGACCGGGTGCGGGAAGCCAGGGAGCGCGCCGCGGTCCGGCTCGCCGGCACGCCGTGGCGACTGAACTCCGAGGTGCCCGGCCAGGAACTGCGCACCCGCTGGCAGGCGGGTCCCGGGGCCATGGCCCAGGCCGAACGGGACATGGAGCGCGGCCTGCTCACGGCGCGCGGCCTGGACCGGGTGCTGCGCGTCGCCTGGACGGTTGCCGACCTGCGAGGGCGCGACCGCCCCGAGGCGCTGGACGTGGCCGTGGCCCTGGAGCTGCGCACCGGCATCGCCCGCGGGGCGACCCTGGCGGCGGGGGCGGGGCCATGACCGGGGCGCAGGACACCGGGCCGCTCGCGGGGCGGAGCGGCGGGCCGGCCGGGCCGGGTGGGGGCGCTGCTGAGCCGCCGCGGGAGGGCTGCGGCGCAGGTGGTCCGGGTCCGCCCGCGGCCGGGGAACAGGAGGTCCTGGCCAGGGCGGCGTTGACGCGGGTGTTGGAGCCCGGAGAGGAGAGGGGTGGGCGGTGGCTGCGGGAGTACGGGGCCGTGGGGCTGATACGGATGCTGACCGGGCCCGAGGGGGAGGGGCCCGGTGGGGTGGGGGCCGAGCGGCTGGCCGGGTACCGCAGGCGGGCCGCGCTCGCCGATCCCCGGCGGGACCTGGCGCTGGCCGCCGAGTCGGGAGGGCGGTTCGTGTGTCCCGGATCGGCGGAGTGGCCCCGTCAGCTCGACGACCTCGGTGACGCGCGGCCCGTCGGGCTGTGGCTGCGGGGCCGGCCGAACTTGCGGACCTGGGCGCTGCGTTCGGTGGCCGTGGTAGGGGCCCGGGCCTGTACCCCGTACGGGGCGCACATGGCCCAGACCCTGGCCGCCGGGCTCGCCGAGCGGGGCTGGATCGTCGTCTCCGGAGCCGCGTACGGGATCGACGCCGCCGCCCACCGCGGGGCCCTGGCCTCCGGCGGAGCCACCGCGGCGGTGCTGGCCTGCGGGGTGGACGTCGCCTATCCCCGCGGACACGCCGGGCTCCTCGGCCGGATCGCCGGCCAGGGGCTGATCCTGGGCGAGCTCGCGCCCGGCAGCCACCCGACCCCGAGCCGGTTCGTCCTGCGCAACCGGGTCATCGCCGCCCTCACCCGGGGCACGGTCGTGGTGGAGGCCGCCCACCGCAGCGGCTCGCTGGTCACCGCCCGGCGGGCCCAGGCGCTCGGGAGGTTCACCATGGGCATCCCCGGCCCCGCCACCAGCGGGCTCTCGGCCGGGGTGCACGAACTCCTGCGCGGTGAGGCCGTCCTCGTCACCGACGCGGCGGAGGTGGTCGAACTCGTCGGCGCCATCGGCGAGCTGGCCCCCGAACGGCGCGGACCCGTATTCGCCAGGGACCTGTTGGACCGGGAGACCGGCCGCGTGCTCGAAGCGCTCCCCGCCGGCCGTCCGGCCCACGTGGACGAAGTGGCACGTGCCTGCGGCAACGGCACCGATGAAGTCATCGGCAGACTGTACGAACTTCACTCTCTGGGGTTCGTCGAACGGCAGGGCGACGGCTGGCAGTTGACCGGACCATCGCCCGTAAGCGGCACACAAACCGGAGCCCCTCGGCGAGGCGGTCGTTGACCTGGGGCGTTCCGGTGAAAGAGTGAAACCGATGAGAGACGCGGTCCTCCCGGTGACAGTCGCCGGGACCGTGCGCCAGGCGCCGGTCCCGGGTCGCCCGTGCGAGTCGGGTCGCCCCTGCGCCCCCGCGCCATCCCGTACTCTTCGCGCACCGCGACACTTCCGTCACGCTACGCTCCCAAGGAATCCCGCTCCGGCAAAGGCGAAGCATGCCCCAGCACACCTCAGGGTCCGACCGCGCTGCGGTGCCCCCCGCTGCCCGCGGCAGTGGGCGGTCCACCGCGCCCTCGTCCCTGGAGGTGCTCTGGCGCTCGTACAAGGACTCCGGTGACGAGAGGCTGCGGGAGCAGCTGATCCTGCACTACTCGCCCCTGGTCAAGTACGTGGCCGGCCGCGTCAGCGTGGGCCTGCCGCCCAATGTGGAGCAGGCCGACTTCGTCTCCTCGGGCGTATTCGGACTGATCGACGCCATCGAGAAGTTCGACATCGACCGGTCGATCAAGTTCGAGACCTACGCGATCACCCGGATCCGCGGGGCGATGATCGACGAGCTGCGCGCCCTGGACTGGATCCCGCGCTCGGTGCGGCAGAAGGCGCGGGCCGTGGAGCGGGCCTACGCCACGCTCGAGGCCCAGCTGAGGCGCACTCCGACCGAGAGCGAGGTCGCGGCGGAGATGGGGATCGGGGTGGAGGACCTCCACACGGTTTTCAGCCAGCTGTCCCTGGCCAACGTGGTCGCGTTGGAAGAGCTCCTGCACGCCGGCGGGGAGGGCGGCGACCGCCTCTCGCTGATGGACACCCTGGAGGACACCGCCGCCGACAATCCGGTGGAGGTGGCGGAGGACCGGGAGTTGCGGCGTCTGCTGGCCCGGGCGATCAACACGCTTCCCGAGCGGGAGAAGACGGTGGTCACCCTCTACTACTACGAGGGGCTCACGCTGGCCGAGATCGGCAACGTGCTGGGCGTCACCGAGAGCCGGGTCAGCCAGATCCACACCAAGTCCGTGCTGCAACTGCGGGCCAAGCTCGCCGATGTGGGGCGGTGAGCTTGCGGTACCTCCGTAGAGTGGAGGCGTGCCCAGGATTCGAGCGGCCTCCGTGGCCGAGCACCGGTCGATGCAGCGCGGCGCCCTGTTGGACGCCGCGCGTTCCCTGCTGTCCGAAGGCGGGACGGAGGCGCTGACCTTCCCCGCCCTGGCGGAGCGGACCGGGCTCGCCCGGTCCTCCGTGTACGAGTACTTCCGCTCCCGCGCGGCCGTGGTCGAGGAGCTGTGCGCGGTGGACTTCCCCGTGTGGGCCGCCGAGATCGAAGCGGCCATGGAGCAGGCGCAGTCGCCCGAGGCCAAGATCGAGGCCTACGTACGCAGCCAGCTGGGTCTGGTGGGCGACCGGCGGCACCGGGCGGTGGTGGCCATTTCCGCGAGCGAGCTGGACGCCGGGGCGCGGGAGAAGATCCGCGCGGCCCACGGGGGGCTGGTGGCGATGATCGTCGAGGCCTTGGCGGCCCTGGGCCAGGCGGAGCCGAGGCTGGCCGCCATGCTGCTGCAGGGGATCGTGGACGCCGCCGTCCGGCGGATCGAGCTCGGTGCGGCCGAGGATCCGGACGTGGTGACGCATACGGCGGTCGCCATGGCGCTGCGGGGCGTCCGGGGCTGAGGTCTCCGGGCTTCGCCGGCCCCCCGGGCGTCACCCGCCGGCGGGGACGGGATGCGGCAGGAGGCGGGGAGCGGGGCGGGGAAGGAGGGTGAGCGGATTGAGGTACTGCTCGCCCGACAGGAGCCCCCAGTGGAGGCACGGGGCCGGGCAGTGGGAGCCCTCGGTGAGGACCGCCACCACCTGGCCCGCTGCCACCGCCTCGCCCTCCGCGACCAGCGCGCGCACCGGTTCGTAGGTCGTGCGCAGGCCGTTGGGAAGGGCGAGGGAGAGGACTCCGCGGCCCGCGACCGGGCCCGCGTAGTGGACCCGGCCCGCCGCGACCGCCCGGACTTCCGCGCCCACCGGGGCGGACAGGTCCACGCCGCGGTGCCCGGCCGCGTACGGGGTCGGCGGCGGGTCCCACCAGCGGGCCACGGACAGGGGCGCGGGCAGCGGGCGGACGCCGGGAACGGCGGCCTGGATCAGGGTCAGCAGCAGGCTGAGCAGCAAGGTCGTCATGGCGCACAGCGTCCCGCGCCCGGCGCGGCGGTGCGCCGACCTGTGGACAACCGGCGGGGTGTGGACAACGGCGTCACCCGGCACACCGCCGGGTCCCGTACACTTCTTGTGGCGATCCGGGTCACCGGGTCGACTTCGCACGCCCCAGCACCAGCCTTGAACGGCCAGGTGAGAGCGTCTCTCGGTCCCTTCGTCGGGGCAGGGCGCGGCGGGGCGTCAGGAACCAAACCGAGAAACCAAGGAGATGGCCATGGCCGTCGTCACGATGCGGGAGCTGCTGGAAAGCGGCGTCCACTTCGGTCACCAGACCCGCCGTTGGAACCCGAAGATGAAGCGCTTCATCTTCACGGAGCGCAACGGCATCTACATCATCGACCTGCTGCAGTCGCTGTCGTACATCGACCGCGCCTACGAGTTCGTGAAGGAGACCGTCGCGCACGGTGGCTCCATCATGTTCGTCGGTACCAAGAAGCAGGCCCAGGAGGCCATCGCCGAGCAGGCGACGCGCGTGGGCATGCCGTACGTCAACCAGCGCTGGCTGGGTGGCATGCTCACCAACTTCTCCACCGTCTACAAGCGCCTCCAGCGTCTGAAGGAGCTTGAGGCGATCGACTTCGAGGACGTCGCCGCCTCGGGTCTCACCAAGAAGGAGCTCCTGGTCCTCTCCCGCGAGAAGACCAAGCTGGAGAAGACCCTCGGTGGTATCCGCGAGATGTCGAAGGTCCCCAGCGCCGTCTGGATCGTCGACACCAAGAAGGAGCACATCGCCGTCGGTGAGGCGCGCAAGCTCCACATCCCGGTCGTCGCGATCCTCGACACCAACTGCGACCCCGACGAGGTCGACTACAAGATCCCGGGCAACGACGACGCGATCCGCTCCGTCACCCTGCTCACCCGCGTGATCGCCGACGCCGTCGCCGAGGGCCTCATCGCCCGCTCCGGCGCCGCGACCGGCGACTCGAAGCCGGGCGAGAAGGCCGCTGCCGAGCCGCTCGCCGAGTGGGAGCGCGACCTGCTCGAGGGCGACAAGAAGGCCGACGACGCCGAGGCCGCTCCGGCCGAGGCCGCTGTCGAGGCCCCGGCCGCCGAGGCCGTCGAGGCCCCGGCCGCCGACGCCGAGCAGGCCTGACCCACTGAGAGCGCCCGGCGTTCACGCGCCGGGCACTCGAGGCACGGACGATGACGGCGGGGGAGCCGCGCCACGAGCGCGGCGCCTCCGCCGTTCACCCGTAGATCTACGACTTCGAGAGAGAATCACAGACTCATGGCGAACTACACCGCCGCTGACGTCAAGAAGCTCCGCGAGCTCACCGGCGCCGGCATGCTGGACTGCAAGAACGCGCTCGTGGACGCCGACGGTGACGTCGACAAGGCCCAGGAAGCGCTCCGCATCAAGGGTCAGAAGGGCGTCGCCAAGCGCGAGGGCCGTTCTGCCGAGAACGGTGCCGTCGTCTCCCTCATCGCCGACGACAACACCTCCGGTGTCATCGTCGAGCTGAAGTGCGAGACCGACTTCGTCGCCAAGGGCGAGAAGTTCCTGGCCGTCGCCAACCAGCTGGCCGCGCACGTCGCCGCCACCTCCCCGGCCGACCTCGAGGCGCTGCTCGCGTCCGAGATCGAGCCCGGCAAGACCGTCACCGCTTTCGTCGACGAGGCCAACGCCAACCTCGGCGAGAAGATCGTCCTGGACCGCTTCGCGCAGTTCACCGGCGGCTACGTGACCGCGTACATGCACCGCACGATGCCCGACCTGCCGTTCCAGATCGGTGTCCTGGTCGAGCTCGACAAGGAGAACGCCGAGGTCGCCCGCGGCGTCGCGCAGCACATCGCCGCGTTCGCCCCGCAGTGGCTGTCCGCCGAGGACGTCCCGGCCGAGAAGGTCGAGTCCGAGCGCCGCATCGCCGAAGAGGTCACCCGCGCGGAGGGCAAGCCCGAGGCTGCCATCGCGAAGATCGTCGAGGGTCGCGTCAACGGCTTCTTCAAGGACGCCACGCTGCTCGGCCAGGCCTACGCTCTGGACAACAAGAAGTCCGTCCAGAAGGTCCTGGACGAGGCCGGTGTCACCCTGAAGCGCTTCACCCGCATCAAGGTCGGCATCTGAGTCCGTCCGTACACGACGGACACCGGACCCCGGTAGGGTCTGAGGCAGTCACCCGTGCTTGCGCGAGGCGACCGCAGATCTGACGAGGAGGCCATTGCCGCAGAGGGAACCGCAAGGACCCACCGGCAATGGCCTTCTTCGTATGTGCACGAGGAGATCTCCATGAATCAGGGCGTGGACCCCCACACCGCATCCGACGAGAAGAGCGACCAGGACAAGAAGGGCCGCCGCTTCATGCTGAAGCTGTCGGGCGAGGCCTTCTCGGGTGGCAGAGGACTGGGCGTCGACCCCGACGTCGTCCACGCCATCGCGCGCGAGATCGCCGCGGTGGTCCGTGACGGCGCGGAGATCGCCGTCGTGATCGGCGGCGGAAACTTCTTCCGCGGCGCCGAGCTCCAGCAGCGCGGCATGGACCGGGCACGGTCCGACTACATGGGCATGCTCGGCACCGTGATGAACTGCCTCGCACTCCAGGACTTCCTGGAGAAGGAGGGCATCGACTCCCGCGTGCAGACCGCCATCACCATGGGCCAGGTCGCGGAGCCGTACATCCCGCTGCGTGCCGTCCGGCACCTGGAGAAGGGCCGCGTCGTCATCTTCGGCGCCGGCATGGGCATGCCGTACTTCTCCACCGACACCACGGCCGCCCAGCGCGCCCTGGAGATCGACGCCGAAGCCCTGCTCATGGGCAAGAACGGGGTCGACGGGGTCTACGACTCCGACCCGAAGAAGAACCCGGACGCGGTGAAGTTCGACGCGCTGGAGTACGGCGAGGTCCTCTCCCGCGACCTCAAGGTCGCCGACGCCACCGCCATCACCCTGTGCCGTGACAACAAGCTTCCGATCCTCGTCTTCGAGCTGCTCGCCGAGGGCAATATCGCCCGCGCCGTCAAGGGTGAGAAGATCGGCACGCTCGTCAGCGACCAGGGAACCCGGGCCTGAGCAGTCCGCTGCCGGACCGAGCCCGGACCGGCCCCGCCCGTCATGCCCGCCTGAACCATCCATTCAAGACATGCAGGAGCACGTGGTGACCGAAGAGATCCTCCTCGAGGCCGAGGAGAAGATGGAAAAGGCCGTCGTCGTCGCCAAGGAAGACTTCGCCGCGATTCGCACCGGTCGTGCGCACCCGGCGATGTTCAACAAGATCGTGGCGGACTACTACGGCGCCATCACGCCCATCAACCAGCTCGCCTCCTTCTCGGTTCCCGAGCCGCGCATGGCGATCGTGACCCCGTTCGACAAGAGCGCCCTGCGCAACATCGAGCAGGCCATCCGCGACTCCGACCTGGGCGTCAACCCCAGCAACGACGGCAGCATCATCCGGGTGACCTTCCCCGAGCTGACGCAGGACCGCCGCAAGGAGTACATCAAGGTCGCCAAGAACAAGGCCGAGGACTCCAAGGTCTCCATCCGCTCCATCCGCCGCAAGGCGAAGGACGCCCTTGACAAGCTGATCAAGGACAAGGAGGCCGGCGAGGACGAGGTGCGCCGCGCGGAGAAGGAGCTCGACGACACCACCGCGAAGTACGTCGCGCAGGTGGACGAGCTCCTCAAGCACAAGGAAGCCGAGCTCCTCGAAGTCTGATGAACGACTCTTCCTGGCAGCCGGAGCCGGTTCCGGCGGGTCCCGCATACGATGCGCAGGTGGGCCCGCACACTCGGCCCATGCCCATCGTGCCCGATGCCGCCGGCCGTGACTTCGACGACCGGGAAGCACGCGATCGGGGGGCCGCCGTGGACGGCGGCCCCCTCTTCCGCGCCGAAACGCCGCCGCAGGAGCCCATGCCCAGCCCCCCGCCCCCGCCTTCCCAGGCACCGCAGGACGCTTCGCCTCCGCCGCCGAAGAAGCGGGCGGGCAGGGACCTGCGCGCCGCCATAGGGGTCGGCGTCGGCCTCGGCGCGGTGATCTTCGCCTCGCTGTTCATCGTCAAGGCGGTCTTCGTCGGCGTCATCGTCGTCGCGGTCGTCGTGGGCCTGTGGGAGCTCACCTCCCGGCTCCAGGAGAAGAAGGGCATCAAGGCCCCGCTGGTCCCGCTCGCCGTCGGCGGCGCGGCCATGGTCATCGCCGGATACGTCCGGGGAGCCGAGGGCGCCTGGGTGGCCATGGCCCTGACGGCCCTCGCCGTCCTGGTCTGGCGGATGACCGAACCGCCCGAGGACTACCTCAAGGACGTGACGGCGGGCGTCTTCGCGGCGTTCTACGTGCCCTTCCTGGCCACGTTCGTCGCGATGCTGCTCACCGCCGACGACGGGCCGCAGCGCGTGGTCACCTTCCTGGTGCTGACGGTGGTCAGCGACACCGGGGCCTACGCCGTGGGCTGGCGCTTCGGCAAGCACAAGCTCGCGCCCCGCATCAGCCCCGGCAAGACGCGCGAGGGGCTGTTCGGCGCGGTCGCCTTCGCGATGGCGGCCGGCGCGCTGTGCATGGAGTTCCTGATCGACGGCGGCGCCTGGTGGCAGGGGCTGCTGCTGGGGCTGGCGGTCGCGGTCAGCGCCACGCTGGGCGACCTCGGCGAGTCGATGATCAAGCGGGACCTGGGCATCAAGGACATGGGCACCCTGCTGCCGGGCCACGGCGGCATCATGGACCGGCTCGACTCGCTGCTGCCGACGGCGCCGGTGGTGTGGCTGCTGCTGGCAGCCTTCGTGGGTACGGGCTGACCTGCGAAAAGGCGTCCCAAGACGCCGGGCGGTTACTCTTGAAGGGCGCGCTGCTTCTGCGGCGCGCCTTTCGTCTTACGAGGAGTACCTGCCATGGCCCGCCCTGTTCCGGGAGAGCTCACCTTCGTCGCCCCGCGCGGAGCCAAGAAGCCGCCCCGGCACCTCGCCGACCTCACTCCCGAGGAGCGCCGTGAGGCGGTCGCCGCGATCGGCGAGAAGCCGTTCCGGGCCAAGCAGCTCTCCCAGCACTACTTCGCCCGCTACGCCCACGACCCGGCCGAGTGGACCGACATCCCGGCGGCCTCGCGCGAGAAGCTCCACCAGGAGCTGCTGCCGGAGCTGATGAACGTCGTGCGGCACATCAGCTGCGACGACGACACCACCCGCAAGACCCTGTGGAAGCTGCACGACGGCACGCTCGTCGAGTCCGTGCTGATGCGCTACCCCGACCGGGTCACCATGTGCATCTCCTCGCAGGCCGGCTGCGGCATGAACTGCCCGTTCTGCGCCACCGGCCAGGCCGGCCTGGACCGCAACCTGTCCACCGCCGAGATCGTGCACCAGATCGTCGACGGCATGCGCGCGCTGCGCGACGGCGAGGTCCCCGGCGGACCGGCCCGCCTGTCGAACATCGTCTTCATGGGCATGGGCGAGCCGCTGGCCAACTACAACCGCGTGGTCGGCGCCATCCGCCGCCTCACCGACCCCGAGCCGGACGGCCTGGGCCTGTCGCAGCGCGGCATCACCGTCTCCACCGTCGGCCTGGTCCCGGCCATGCTGCGCTTCGCCGACGAGGGCTTCAAGTGCCGCCTCGCGGTCTCGCTGCACGCGCCCGACGACGAGCTGCGCGACACCCTGGTCCCCGTGAACACCCGCTGGAACGTCCGCGAGGTGCTCGACGCGGCCTGGGAGTACGCCGAGAAGTCCGGCCGCCGGATCTCCATCGAGTACGCCCTGATCCGCGACATCAACGATCAGGCCTGGCGCGGCGACCTGCTGGGCAGGCTGCTCAAGGGCAAGCGCGTCCACGTCAACCTGATCCCGCTGAACCCGACGCCGGGCTCCAAGTGGACCGCCTCGCGGCCCGAGGACGAGCGGGCCTTCGTGGAGGCCATCGCCCGGCACGGCGTCCCCGTGACCGTACGCGACACCCGCGGCCAGGAGATCGACGGCGCGTGCGGCCAGCTCGCGGCCTCGGAGCGCTAGATTCCGCCTCGCGGCATCCGTATTCGGCCACGCGGTACCCTGTGGCCGAACCAATTTCATATTCCGACAGGGGAGCGCCACAGCGCTGAGAGTGCGGTATCCGTCATCCGCAGACCCTCTGAACCTCGCCCCGGTCATTCGGGGTAGGAAGTTCGGTCACCACTCATGCTGTTGCGCCCTGCCCGGCGTCCGCTCCCACAGAGCGCCGGGCAGGGCCGCGTCTTCTCCTGGTCATCCCAGGAGGAATCACCAGTGAGCACCACCCAGAAGATCGCGGGCGCCGCGCTCGCGGCCGCCCTCGGCGTCACCACGCTCAGCGCCTGCGGCGGCGGCGACGCCAAGGACAAGCCCGCCGGCGCGAGCGACGCTCCGAAGTCCAAGACCGTCACGCTCGTCTCCCACGACTCCTTCAACGTGACCGACACGGTCCTCAAGGAGTTCGAGCAGCAGAGCGGCTACACCGTCAAGGTGCTGAAGTCCGGGGACGCGGGCGCGGCGCTCAACCAGGAGATCCTCACCAAGGGCTCCCCGCGCGGCGACGTCTTCTTCGGTGTGGACAACACCCTGCTCTCGCGCGCCCTCGACAACGGGATCTTCACCCCGTACGAGGCCAAGGGCCTGGGCGAGGTCAAGCCGGAGTTCCAGCTCGACAAGGAGCACCGGGTCACCCCGATCGACTCCGGCGACATCTGCGTCAACTACGACAAGGCCTACTTCGCCGACAAGAAGATCGCCCCTCCGCAGACGCTGGACGACCTGGTCAAGCCGGAGTACAAGAACCTGCTGGTCACCGAGAACGCCGCGACTTCCTCCCCCGGCCTGGGATTCCTGCTCGCCACCGTCGGCAAGTACGGCGACGAGGGCTGGAAGGACTACTGGAGCAAGCTGAAGGCGAACGGCGTCGAGGTCGTCGACGGCTGGGAGCAGGCCTACAACGAGCGCTTCTCCGGCTCGGCGGGCGGCAAGAAGGCCAAGGGCGACCGCCCGCTGGTCGTCTCCTACGCCTCCAGCCCGCCGGTCGAGGTGCTGTACGCCGAGCCGCAGCCGGCCGAGGCCCCGACCGGTGTCGCCACCGGCACCTGCTTCCGGCAGGTCGAGTTCGCGGGACTGCTGAAGGGCGCGAAGAACGAGGAGGGCGGCAAGGCCCTCGTGGACTTCCTGATCGGCAAGAAGTTCCAGGAGGACATGCCGCTGCAGATGTTCGTGAACCCGGTGACGAAGGGCGCTTCCCTGCCGGAGCTGTTCACCAAGCACGGTGTGGTGGTCGAGAAGCCCGAGAACGTGGCTCCCGAGACCATCGCCAAGAACCGTGAGCAGTGGGTCAAGGCATGGACCTCGCTCGTCGTGAAGTAAGCGGTACCCGGGGAGCGGGCGCGGCGCCGGGGGGCGCCGCGCCGGTTCCCGGCCCCCGCGAGGGCGGGCGGGCCACGGCCGTGCGGCTCGCGCTGATGGCCGTACCCCTCGCCTTCTTCGGACTGTTCTTCGCCTACCCCGTGGCCGCGATCGTCGGACGCGGTCTCAAGACCGACGCCGGCTGGCAGTTCGGCCGCATCGGCGAGGTGCTCGCCCGGCCCGACATCGCCGGCGTGCTGTGGTTCACCACCTGGCAGGCGCTCGCCTCCACCGCACTCACGCTGCTGATCGCGCTCCCCGGCGCGTACGTCTTCGCTCGCTTCGAGTTCCCCGGCAAGCAGCTCCTGCGGGCCCTGGTGACCGTGCCCTTCGTGCTGCCGACCGTGGTGGTCGGCACCGCCTTCCTCGCGCTGGTCGGCCGGGGCGGACTGCTCGACGAACGGGTGGGCGTCCGCCTCGACACCACCGTCTGGGCGATCCTCCTCGCGCACGTCTTCTTCAACTACGCCGTCGTCGTCCGCACGGTCGGCGGCCTGTGGGCCCAGCTCGACCCGCGCCAGGAGGAGGCCGCCCGGGTCCTGGGCGCCGGGCGGTTCGCCGCCTGGCGGCGGGTCACGCTGCCCGCGCTGGCCCCGGCCGTGGCCGCCGCCGCGCTGATGGTGTTCCTGTTCACCTTCAGCTCCTTCGGCGTCGTACTGATCCTGGGCGGCCCCTCCTACTCCACCCTGGAGGTGGAGGTCTACCGGCAGACCGCGCAGCTCCTGGACCTGCCCACGGCCGCCGTGCTGACGATGGTGCAGTTCGCGGCGATCGGCGCGATCCTCGCGGTGCACGCCTGGACGGTGCGCCGGCGGGAGACCGCGCTGCGGCTGGTGGACCCGGGGCGCACGACGCACCGGCCGCGCGGCTGGTCGCAGCGGGGCCTGCTGGGCGGGGTGCTGCTGACGGTCGCCCTGCTGATCGTGGCCCCGCTGGCGGTGCTGGTGGAGCGGTCCTTCGACGCGCCGGGCGGATACGGCCCCGGCTTCTACAGGGCGCTCCAGGAGGTGGGCGCGGGCGGCGGGACCTTCCTGGTGGCGCCGCTGGAGGCGATCTGGAACTCCCTGCAGTACGCGCTCGCCGCCACGGCCATCGCCCTGGTGATCGGCGGGCTGGCGGCCGCGGCCCTGACCCGGCGCGGAGGCCGTTTCGTGCGGGGCTTCGACGCGCTGCTCATGCTGCCGCTCGGGGTGTCCGCCGTGACGGTCGGGTTCGGCTTCCTGATCACCCTGGACGAGCCGCCGCTGGACCTGCGGACCTCGTGGATCCTGGTGCCGCTCGCGCAGGCCCTGGTGGGCGTGCCCTTCGTCGTACGGACGATGCTGCCGGTGCTGCGGGCCGTGGACGGGCGGCTGCGGGAGGCCGCCGCCGTGCTCGGCGCCTCCCCGCTGCGGGCCTGGCGGGAGGTGGACCTGCCGCTGGTGCGCAGGGCGCTGCTGATCGCCGCGGGCTTCGCCTTCGCCGTCTCGCTCGGGGAGTTCGGCGCGACCGTCTTCATCGCACGGCCGGACCGGCCGACGCTGCCGGTGGCCGTGGCGCGGCTGCTGGGCAGGGCCGGGGAGATGAACTACGGGCAGGCGATGGCCCTGAGCACGATTCTGATGCTGGTGTGCGCGGTGTCCCTGCTGGTGCTGGAGCGACTGCGTCCCGACAAGACCTCGGGAGAATTCTGATGACGCTGCTCCGGCTGGACGGGGTGTCGGTCCGCTTCGGTGAGCGCGCGGTCGTGGACCGGGTGGACCTGGAGGTCGCCGAACACGAGACCGTGTGCGTGCTGGGGCCGAGCGGGAGCGGCAAGTCGACCCTGCTGCGCGTGGTCGCCGGGCTCCAGCCGGTGTCCGCGGGGCGAGTGTCGCTGGGCGGCGCCGACCAGGCCGGCGTGCCCGCGCACCGGCGGGGCGTGGGCCTGATGTTCCAGGACCACCAGCTCTTCCCGCACCGGGACGTCGGCGGGAACGTCGCCTTCGGGCTGCGGATGAAGGGCGCGGGCCGCGGCTCGTACGAGGCACGGGTGGCGGAGCTGCTCGAACTGGTCGGCCTGCCCGGGGCCCAGAGGCGTGCGGTGGCCTCGCTGTCCGGCGGCGAGCAGCAGCGGGTGGCGCTGGCCCGGGCGCTGGCCCCCTCGCCGCGGTTGCTGATGCTGGACGAACCGCTGGGACAGCTGGACCGGGGGCTGCGGGAGCGGCTCGTGGTCGAGCTCCAGGGGCTGTTCTCCCGGCTGGGGACGACGGTGCTGGCCGTGACGCACGACCAGGGCGAGGCCTTCGCGCTGGCCGACCGGGTGGTGGTCATGCGGGACGGGCGCGTAGCGCAGACCGGAACCCCGTTGGAGGTGTGGCAACGCCCGGCCTCGGAGTTCGTGGCACGCTTCCTGGGCTTCGAGAACGTGGTCCCCGCCGTGGTCTCGGGCGGCGCCGCGGGCACCCCGTGGGGCAAGGTCCTCGTCCCCGCCGGATCCCCGCAGGGCGAACAGCGGCTGCTGATCCGCCCGGCCGGAGTCGTCCTGGCCGCGGCCGGACTGCGGTGCGAGGTCGTCTCCCGCACCTTCCGGGGCACGCACGTGGCACTGCTGCTGCGCCCCGCGGCGGGGCCGGTGCTGGAGGCCGAGTGCGAGCTGGCCGGGGCGCCGGCCGCGGGGGACCGGGTCGCGGTGTCCTTCAGCCCGGGCGAGGTGGTCGTCCTGCCCGGGGGCACCCCCGCGACGTGAGGGACCGGTCCGCCAGCCGGACCTAGGAACGGACGGCGTCGCAGGCGATCGGCAGGTGGCGCGGGCCGCGCAGGACCGCATTCTGGCGGTACGGGGGCGGGTCCTCCAGGAGCCTGGGGTTCTCCAGCCGCCGGGCGAGCTCGCTCAGCGCCAGCTGGGCCTCCAGCCGGGCCAGCGGCGCCCCGAAGCAGCTGTGGATCCCGCTGCCGAGCCCGAGGTGCTGGATGTCCTTGCGGTCCGGGTCGAAGCGGTCCGGGTCCTCGAACCGCTGGGGGTCGCGGTTCCCGGACGCCAGGATCAGCCAGAGCGACGCGCCCTTGGGGATGGTCACTCCGCTGATCTCGATCTCGGTGAGCGGGCTGCGCTGCGGCAGCAGCTGCACGGGCGGCTCGTAACGGAGCAGCTCCTCCACGATCGGTACGGCCAGGGCGGGGTCCTCGCGCAGCCGCTGCAGGACCTCCGGGTGGCGCAGCAGGGTCAGCATCCCGTTGGTGATGAGGTTGACGGTGGTCTCGTGGCCGGCGATCAGCAGGAGGGCCGAGGTGCTGAGGATCTCCATCGTCGTCATCGTGCCGTCCGGGCCGCCCGCCGTCGCCAGGTGGGACAGCATGTCGTCGCCGGGGTCCTTGCGGCGCTCCTCGATGAGCCCCGCCAGGTACATGCCGAGCTCCATCCGGGTGTCCTGCGAGCCCTTGTGGCGCTGCGAGGGATCGGCGTCCGGGTCGGGGTCCAGGCTGGCCGCGAGGGTGTCCGCCCACACGTGGAAGCGCGGCTCGTCCTCGGGCGGCACGCCCAGCAGGCGGCAGATGACCGAGACGGGGAACGGGTAGGAGAACTGGTCGACCAGGTCGATCCGGTCCAGCCCGCCCTTGTCGGCGATCCCGTCGATGAGCCCGGAGACGATCCCGCCCAGCTCACCGCGCATGTCGTGGACCTTGCGCGGGGAGTGCGGGGGCCCGAACGGCCGGTTCGTCATCCGGCGCAGCCGGTCGTGCTCCGGGGGGTCGAGCCCCAGGAAGGAGGGCGGCAGGGCCGTCTCCCCTCCCTCCTCCTCGGTCTGGGCCAGCGGATCGCCCGCCACCGAGGTCAGGTTGCGGCGGTCGGAGCTGATCCGGGGGTCGTGGAGGAGGCTGTGGATCTCGTAGTACGTGCTGACGACGTACGGCCCGTCCCCGTCATGGGCCACCGGGGTCTTGCGCAGCTCCTCGTACAGCGGGTACGGATCGGCGCGGTTCGCGTAGTCGATGATCTCCCGCAGGATGGCTTGTGTCATGACAGGTCCTCGTGGTCCTCGGGGGAGGGCGCGGCGGGGTCAGTGGCGCGCGGGGGTGAAGGTCATCTTCCGGTCGGCCGGCGAGTAGCCGCTCAGCGTGATGGTCGGGCCGTGCGTGGGCACCGACGGGTCCGGGAAGTCGGCGGACATCGGCTTGTGCCCCTCGGGCCGGCGGTCGACGGTGGTGTACGGCGGCGGGAACGGCGTGGTCGACTCGATCAGGTGCTGGTAGAAGGGCAGCCAGCGGCCCTGGTCGAAGGTGACGGCGGCGATGACGCGCCCCTGGTAGCCGTAGACGGCGGCGAACCTGCGCTCGTCGCGCGAGCCCTGCGTGATGAGGAGCTCCGTCCCCATCGGCGGCACCCCGACGGACTTGATGTTGACGCCGAACTGGGAGGACCAGAAGGCCGGGACCCACACGTGGGGGCGGCGGTCCATGCCCTCGCTGAGCATGTTGTGCGCCGCCGTCTCGGCCTGGGCGACGGCGTTGCCCCAGTGCTCCAGGGACAGGAACTGGTACCCGAAGAGCGCGTGCGGGGAACGTGCCACGTCACCCGCCACGTAGATGTCGTCGGTGACGATGCCCCAGATGTCGAAGGCCCGGCAGCCCGCGTCACAGGCGATGCCCCGCGGCCCGGCGCCCAGGCCGGACCCGGCGAGCCACTCGGTGTTGCGCTGGGCGCCGAGCGAGACGACCACCACGTCGGCCTCGACGGTGGCCCCGTCGGACAGGTGCGCGGCGCGGACCCGCCCCGCGGGGTCGCCCTCCAGCCCGGTCACCATCACCCCGGTGCGCAGGTCCACCCCGTGCTCCCGGTGCATGTCGGCGGCGACCTCTCCGATGACCCCGCCGAGCGCGCCGACCAGCGGCGCGGCGCCCCGTTCGGCGACCGTGACGGACAGGCCGCGCTCCCGGCAGGCGGAGGCGATCTCGGATCCGGTGAATCCGGCCCCGATGACGAGGACCCGGCGGGGACCGGCCGCGAGGGCCCGTTGCAGTCCGGCGCCGTCGTCACGGGTGCGCAGGACGAAGACGCCGTCGAGGGCGCCCTCGTCCTCGTTGGGCCACGGCCGGGCCCGTACGCCGGTGGCGATCAGCAGCCGGTCGTACTCCACCTCGTCGCCGTCGGCGAGGCGCACCCGCCGGGCCTTCATGTCCAGGCCGGTGGCGGGTACCCCGAGGCGCCACTTGGCGTCGATGTCCCGGCGGCGGGGGAGGGCGGTCCGGTCCGCGGCCGCTTTGCCCAGCAGTACCTGCTTGGACAGCGGGGGCCGGTCGTACGGCTCGTAGGGCTCGTCCCCGATCATCGTGAGCGAGCCGGTGAAGCCCTCCTCGCGCATGGTCTCGGCGGCCCGCAAGCCGGCCAGGGAGGCCCCGACGACGACGATGCGGCCGTCCCGCTTCAGGCGCTCCAGGCTTCCGTCACCGCTCATCGCGCACCTCCTGGGCGCGTACGGGGCCGTCCTCCCCGTCGTATTCGACGAGGATCGCCCCGACCGGGCAGGCGGCGACGGCGCGCGCCACGTTCTCGCGCTGCCGCTCGTCCGACTCCGGGTCGTACAGCAGGGACTCGTCGCCGTGCATGGCGAACACGTCGGGAGCGAGGAACGCGCACTGCGCGTATCCCTGGCAGCGATTGAGGTCGACGACAAGCCTCATGAAAGATCAGCCCTTCCGTGGCCCGATCATCCCGTCATCCCCGAGCCCCCGACCCCCGTCCCGCCCCTCCCACCAGCATGCACGCGGGACCGCAGGACGGCCTGCCGGGCGGTTCGCCCGCAGGTCAGGGCCGGTTCGGCCGCAGCAGGACGTACAGGCTGACCACGAGCGCCCAGGCCGGGAAGACCAGTTCCGACCAGGGCACACCGGACCCCACGACGATCAGGACCAGCCCCACGACGACGCCGAGGGCGGCCAGCGGCCGCGGGAAGACCCCGAGCCGTCGCCCGATCGTCGAGGTCGCGAAGACGAAGACGGCGGCCATCCGCATCGCGTAGGTCGCAAGGACCGTGTATGCGTAGTGGCGGCCGAAATCCGAGGGCGTGTCCTCCGCGAGCACGGTGCCCGCGGCCCCGGCCGCGACGAAGAGGGTGGCGGTGAAGACGAACCCGCTGCCCAGGAACACGGTCGCGACGAACCGGTCCTCGGCCTCGCCCGCATGGGCGCGCAGGGCGCCCATGAACCACAGGAAGAAGATCCCCGCGAACGGGACGATCTCCAGGGCGGCGCGGACCGCCCAGCGCCGGTCCGCGGGGATGGCCGCGTCCGCGGCGTTCCCCGCCGGGACGGCGATCCGCATCAGCACGATCGCCGCCGCGAGCAGCAGGGCGAAGGCGATTCCGGCAGCTCCCGCGGCCCGCGGGGTCCGCAGACGTTCACTGGTGGGTTCCACGAACCCCTCGCTTTCTCCCCCTGTCCAGAAAGCGGCAGCCGGCCCCCGCGCACCATCGGGGACCGGCCGACCAGGTGAATCCCGGGGGTTAGGGGGTGTCTGACGGAGGTCCGCGGCGTCGCGGTGCCCGGCACGCACTCTCGCCGCACCGGCCGAAAGCCCAAGTACGTCCAGTACGGGGGCA
>NZ_JBEZLA010000081.1:0-27280 GCF_040651925.1 Streptomyces sp. NPDC048349
TGGAGCGCCGCCCGCCCGTCTTCCGCTGGCCTACAGCGGATTGACCGCGCGCAGCCGCGCGACGAGCTCGGCCGGGGCCTTGGCCGGGGAACCGGTACGGCGGCCGGACCCTTCGACGTCACACGGGTCAGGCGAGCTGCTGCCGCACCAGGCCGATCACCTCGGCGGCGTGCTGGTTGAGGTAGAAGTGGCCGCCGGGGAACAGGTGGAAGGAGCAGGGGCCTTCGGTGTGGCCGGCCCAGGCGGCCGCCTCCTGCGAGCTCACCTCCGGGTCGCTGTCCCCGTTGAGCACCACGACCGGGCAGGCCAGGGCCGGGCCCGGGAGGTAGCGGTAGGTCTCCGCGGCCTTGTAGTCGCCGCGGATGGCCGGGAGCACCGCCCGCAGCAGCTCGTCGTCGGCCAGGACCGCCGGGTCCGTGCCGCTCATCCGCCTGATCGTGGCCAGCAGCCGGTCGTCCGGGGCCAGATGGAGCCGCTCGTCGTCGCGGTGCCGGGAAGGGGCCCGGCGCCCCGAGGCGAACAGGGCCGCCGGTGTCACGCCGGCCGCCTCCAGCCGCAGCGCCACCTCGAAGGCCAGGGTCGCGCCCAGGCTGTGCCCGAACAGCGCGACGGGCCGGTCGCACCAGGGCCACAGCTCCGCGAACACCCGGTCCGCGAGCGTCCGTACGTCGTCCACGCACGCCTCGTGGCGGCGGTCCTGGCGGCCCGGGTACTGCACCGCCACCACGTCGGCCCGCGGCGACAGCGCCCGGGACACCGGGAAGTAGTAGCTGGCCGATCCGCCCGCGTGCGGGAAGCAGAACAGCCGTACGGGAGCCCGGTCGGCGGGGTGGAAGCGGCGCAGCCAGGCGCTGGGCGTCCGCACGGGCGTGGTCGTACCGTTCATGAGGGGTCGGTGTCCTTACGTCGTCGGTTCACGGGGCGGTCCAGCTGCCCGGCGGGCGCCAGCCGCGCGCGGGACCCCAGGCGGCGGCCCGGGGCCGGGGGGCGGGCAGCTCCCCGGCGCGGTCCCGGTCCCGGGCGGTGGAGAGCAGCACGAGGAGGACGGCGGCGAGTTCGGTGCTGTCCGGGGCGCCGCGCACGATCCTCAGCTGTGGTTCGGCCCGTTCGCTCATCGGGCGTGCTCCTCTGCGGTAGGGGGGCGTGCCGCTCCTGGTCAGAACGGCGGGTTGCCGTGCTTGCGCTCGGGCAGCGGCACGTGCTTGGCCCGCAGCGCCTCCAGCGCGTCCACCAGCACCTGCCGGGTCGTGGCGGGGTCGATGACGTCGTCGACCAGACCCCGCTCGGCGGCGTAGTACGGGTGCATGAGCTCCTGGCGGTACTGCTTGACGCGCTGGGCGCGCGCCGCCTCCGGGTCGTCCGCCGCGGCGATCTCCCGGCGGAAGACGACGTTGGCGGCGCCCTCCGCGCCCATCACCGCGATCTCGTTGGTGGGCCACGCGAAGGACAGGTCCGCGCCGATGGAGCGGGAGTCCATGACGATGTACGCGCCGCCGTACGCCTTGCGCAGGATCACCTGCACGCGGGGCACGGTCGCCGCGCAGTACGCGTACAGCAGTTTCGCGCCGTGCCGGATGACACCGCCGTGCTCCTGGTCGCTGCCCGGCAGGAAGCCCGGCACGTCCACCAGGGTCACCAGCGGCACGCTGAACGCGTCGCAGGTCTGGACGAAACGCGCCGCCTTTTGCGAGGCGTTGATGTCCAGTACCCCGGCGAGCGAGGCGGGCTGGTTGGCGACGATGCCCACCACGTGCCCGTCCAGCCGGGCCAGACCGCAGATGATGTTGGTCGCCCAGTTGGCGTGGACCTCGAACAGGTCGCCGTCGTCGACGATCTCCTCGATCACGGCCCGCATGTCGTACGAGCGGTTCGGGTCGGCCGGCACCAGCCGCGCCAGCTCGTCGGTGCGCCGGTCGGCCGGGTCCGTGGCGGCCACGGCGGGCGGCAGCTCCCGGTTGTTGGACGGCAGCAGCGACAGCAGGTGGCGCACCTCTTCCAGGCACTCCTCCTCCGTGTCGTACAGGAACGCGCTCGCGCCCGAGACCGAGGAGTGGACCTGCGCGCCGCCCAGGTCGTTGTGGCTGATCCTCTCGCCGGTCACCGCCTGCACCACGTCCGGGCCGGTGATGTACATCTGCGCGATGTCGCGCACCATGAACACGTAGTCCGTCAGGGCGGGGGAGTACGTCGCCCCGCCTGCGCACGGCCCCAGCATCACGCTGATCTGCGGGATCACCCCGGACGCGGCCACGTTGCGGCGGAAGATGCCGCCGTACCCGGCGAGCGCGGTGACGCCCTCCTGGATCCGGGCCCCCGCGCCGTCGCTGAGCGAGACCAGCGGGGCGCCGGCCGCCACCGCGAGGTCCATCACCTTGTGGATCTTCTGCGCGTGCGCCTCGCCGAGCGAGCCCCCGAAGATCCGGAAGTCGTGCGCGTACACGAACACCCGGCGGCCGTCGACCTTGCCCCAGCCGGTCACCACCCCGTCGGTGTGCGGCCTGCGGTCCTCCAGGCCGAATCCCGTCGCCCGGTGCCGGCGCAGCTGCTCTATCTCCCGGAATGTGCCCGGATCGAACAGCAGGTCCAGCCGCTCGCGCACGGTCAGCTTGCCGCGGGCGTGCTGCGCCTGCGAGGCGCTCGCGGACGGGCCTGCCCCGACGGACTCCTTGATCGCTCCTAGTTCGGCCACTCGGACACTGACATCGGCAACTGTCATGCTCCACCCGTCTCTTCGGCCATCGGGGCGCACGGACGGCGGCGCCCTGGGCAGCAGTGCGTGCCATTGAAGGCGTCCGGGGCACGCGCGGAGAACACCGACCACCCCCCTGACCGGGCGGGAGCCCGCCCGCACCCCCGCCGAGCAGGCACGTCGCCCCGTGCGGCGCGCAGCGGCGGTTTCCGGCGCAGCCCCGGGGCGGGCCACGGGCAGGGTCGGCACCCGGGGGGATAGGGGTGTCGCCCCCCTTCGGGGCCGACCTAGCGTGCGATCACCCCGTGGCCGGAACCGGCCCGGGGCAATCGATACCGAGCTGGGAGCGTGCAGATGTCCGCGGGCTTCGATCCTGTCGCTGATGACCTGTCCGGCGCGGAGGTCCGCCCCGGCCAACTGGCCGCCCGGCTGCGCGGACTTCCCGGGAGCGAGCAGTCCAGGCTGCTCCTGGACCTGGTGTGCGCACAGGCCGCCGGCATCCTGCGCAAGGCCCATCCGGACACCGAACCGGTGGTCCCGACCGGCACCTCCTTCAAGGAACTGGGCCTGGACTCCATCGCCCTGGTCGACCTGCACGCCCGGATCAACGCCGCCACCGGACTGAGCCTGCCGGTCACCGCGGCGTTCGACCACCCCAGCCCCGAGCTGCTGGCGGCTCACGTCCGCACCGAACTCCTCGGCGCGCCCGCCGGGCCCGCAGCCCCCCGTGCCGCCGGCCCCGCCGCGACCCAGCCGCCGGCCGCGGCCTTCAGCGCGGAGCCCATCGCCATCGTCGGTATCGGCGGGCGCTTTCCCGGCGGCGTGCGCTCGCCGGAGCAGCTGTGGGACCTCGTCGACCGCGGTGCGACCGCCGTCGGCCCCTTCCCCGACGACCGCGGCTGGGACCTCGACGCACTGTTCGACGACGACCCGGCCGTGCCCGGCACCTGCTACACCCGCACCGGCGGGTTCCTGCACGACGCCCCCGAGTTCGACGCCGAGTTCTTCGGGATCAGCCCGCGCGAGGCCCTCGCCATGGACCCGCAGCAGCGGCTGCTGCTGGAAACGGCCTGGGAGGCGCTCGAGCGCACCGGCATCGACCCGACCTCGCTGCGCGGCAGCCGCACCGGCGTGTTCATCGGCGCCGGCCCCTCCGAGTACGGGCCGCGGGTGCAGGACGCCCCCGAGAGCCTGACCGGCTACCTGGTCACCGGTGGCGCGCTCAGCGTGACCTCCGGACGGGTGGCCTACGCCCTGGGCCTGGAGGGTCCGGCGCTCACCGTCGACACCGCCTGCTCCGGATCGCTGGTCTCCCTGCACCTGGCCGTGCAGTCCCTGCGCCGCGGCGAGTGCTCCATGGCGCTGGCGGGCGGTGTCACCGTACTGAGCACGCCCGGCCTGTTCACCGAGTTCAGCAGGCAGCGCGGGCTCGCCCCGGACGGGCAGATCAAGGCCTTCGCGGCGGCCGCCGACGGCACCTCCTTCGCCGAGGGCGTCGGCCTGCTGGTGGTGGAGCGGCTCGGCGACGCGCAGCGCAACGGGCACCGGGTGCTCGCCGTCATCCGCGGGTCGGCCGTCAACCAGGACGGGGCCAGCAACGGGCTCACCGCCCCCAGCGGCACCGCGCAGCAGCGGGTCATCCTCCAGGCCCTCGCCGATGCCGGACTGTCGGGCGACCAGGTCGACGCGGTCGAGGCGCACGGCACCGGGACCACCCTGGGCGACCCGATCGAGGCCCGGGCGCTGATCGCCACCTACGGCAAGGACCGGCCGGGGGACCGGCCGCTGTGGCTCGGCTCGGTGAAGTCCAACCTCGGGCACACCCAGGCCGCGGCCGGGGTGGCCGGCGTCATAAAGATGATCATGGCGATGCGGCACGGCGTGCTCCCGCGCACCCTGCACGTCGACGCCCCCACGGGGAACGTCGACTGGTCCGCCGGGACCGTACGGCTGCTGACCGAACCCGTGCCGTGGCCGGCGGACGAGGACCGGCCGCGCCGGGCGGGCGTCTCCGGCTTCGGGATCAGCGGGACCAACGCGCACGTCATCGTCGAGGAGCCGCCGCGCGAACCCGCCCCCCAGGCGGCCGCGGCCGCGGCCGGCGGCCGGGACGCAGCCGAAGCCCCGGACGGGGACGCCGCGGTGCCGGACGGGGGCCCCGCGGTGCCGGACGGGGACGCCGGACTGCCGGACGGGGGCGCCGGGCTGCCGGACGGGGTCCCCGGGCGGCCGGTCCGGCCCGCACTCGTGCCCGTCGGGGCGCGCTCCGACGAAAGCCTGCGGGCGCAGGCCGGGCTGCTCGCGGAGTTCCTCGCCGAGCGGCCCGGACTCTCCCCCGAGGACCTCGGCCACTCCCTCGGTACCGGCCGGGCCGCCCTGGAGCACCGTGCCACCGTCCTCGCGGACGACCGGGAGGAGCTCCTGGCGGGCCTGCGCGCCCTCGCCGAGGGGGAGCACACCCCGGCCACCCGGACCGGAACCGTCCCCTGCGGGCAGCTCGCGTTCCTCTTCACCGGCCAGGGCAGCCAGCGCCTGGCCATGGGCCGGCAGCTGTACGACACCCACCCCGTCTTCGCGGACGCCCTCGCCGACGCCATCGGCTGGCTCGACCTCCAGCTCGACACCTCCCTGTGGGACGTCCTCTTCGCCGCACCGGGCTCCGCGGACGCCGCGCTCCTCGACGAGACGCGCTACGCGCAGAGCGCCCTCTTCGCGGTCGAGACCGCCCTGTTCCGGCTCCTCGAATCCTGGGGCGTGCGCCCCGACTTCCTGGCCGGCCACTCCATAGGCGAGATCGCGGCCGCGCACGCCGCGGGCGTGCTGAACCTGGAGGACGCCGCCACCCTCGTCGGCGCGCGGGGCCGGCTGATGCAGGAACTGCCCCCGGGCGGCGCGATGGTCGCCGTCCAGGCCACCGAGGAGGAGGTGCTGCCGTTCCTCGAGGGCGGGGCAGGGGCAGGGGCAGGGGCAGGGGCAGGGACCGGGGCAGGGGCCGGGACGGGGGCCCAGGTCTCCGTGGCCGCCGTCAACGGCCCCGACTCCCTGGTCCTGTCGGGCGAGGAGCACGCGGTCCTCGCCCTCGCCGAGCGGTTCGCCGCCCGGGGCCGCAAGACCAAGCGGCTCCAGGTCAGCCACGCCTTCCACTCACCGCTGATGGAACCGGTGCTCGCCGAGTTCCGGCGGGTCGCGGGCATCCTCGCCTACGCCGCCCCGCGCATCCCGATCGTCTCCACCGTCACCGGACGGCTCGCCACCTCCGAGGAACTCCGCTCGCCCGACTACTGGACCGGCCACGTCCGCGAGGCCGTCCGCTTCTGCGACGCCGTCGACTGGCTCTCCGGACAGGGCGGCGTACGCACCTTCCTGGAGCTCGGACCCGACGGCGTCCTCAGCGCGCTCGGACCGCACTGCCTGCCCGAGGAACGCGAGGCCGACACCGTCTTCGCGCCCGTGCTGCGCGCGGGCAAGGACGAGGTCCGCGAGGCGCTGGCGGCCGCCGCCCTCGCCCACACCCGCGGTGCCCGGCTCGACTGGGACGCCGTCTACGCGGGCCGCGGCACGCGCCGCGTCGACCTGCCCACCTACGCCTTCCGCACCCGGCGCTACTGGCTCGCACCGGAGCGGGCCGGCGGCGACGCGTCCGGCCTGGGCCAGCTCCCCGCCCGCCACCCGCTGCTGGGATCGGTCGTCGACCTCGCGGGCGCCGGCGGCACCGTGCTGACCGGCCGCCTGTCGCCGCGCACGCACCCGTGGATCGCCGACCACACCATCGCCGGCGTCACCCTGCTGCCCGGCACCGCGTTCGTGGAACTCGCCCTGCGCGCAGCCGCGGAGACCGGCTGCGCGCTGGTCGAGGAGCTGACGCTCCAGTCACCGCTGGTCCTGCCCGCCTCGGGCGCGGTGGCGCTCCAGGTGGTGGTCGGCGCCCCCGACGGGGACGGCCGCCGTGCCGTCGCGTGCTACTCCCGCCCGGACGGCGCGGGCCGCGGTGACCACCTCGACGACCCCGACCCCCGGATCGAGGAGGAGTGGGTCCGCCACGCCACCGGCGTCCTGGCCCCGGCCGCCCCGGCCGCCCCGGCCGCCCCCGCCGCCCCCGCCGGTCCGGGCGCGGACACGGGCGCCCTGTCCGGCCCGTGGCCCCCGGCGGGAGCCGTCCCGCTCGACGTCGGCACGCTCTACGAGGACATGGCGGACGAGGGTTACGGCTACGGACCCGCCTTCCACGGCGTACGGGCCGCATGGCTGCGTGACGGGGAGGTGTTCGCCGAGGTCGAGCCCCCGCAGCCGACGCGCGCCGACGCCGCGGCCTACGCACTGCACCCGGCCCTGCTGGACGCGGCGCTCCACCCCGCCGACCACGCGCTCGCGGCCGGGGGCGAGCGCCCCGAGGGCACCTGGATCCCCTTTTCGTGGAACGGGGTCACGCTCCACGCCGGAGGCGCGGGCGCCCTGCGCGTGCGGATCACCGCGCGCGGCCGCGAGGAGCTCGCGGTGACGGTCGCCAACGCCGACGGCGCCCCCGTGGCCCGCGTCGACTCCCTGCTGCTGCGCGCCGTCACCGGGGAACAGCTCGCGGGCGACCGGCCCGACCCGTTGCTGCACGTCCAATGGAACCCCTTCGAACTGCCGCAACGGGAGGCCGGGTTCACCGAACTCGCGGATCTCGCCGACCTCGCCGACCTCGCCCATCTCGCGGGCCCGGCGGACGCGGGCGACGGGCCGGTGCCGCCCGTCGTCGTGTACCGCACCCTCCCGACCCCGGACGGCGACGACCTGACCGTCGCCGTCCGGACGGTGGCCGCCGACGCCCTGGCCGCCCTGCGGACCTGGCTGGCGGACGACCGCTACGCCGGCTCCCGCCTGGCCGTCGTCACCCGCAACGGCGCCGCCGTCCCCGGTACCGACGTCGACCTCGCCCAGGCCCCCGTCTGGGGCCTCGTACGCTCCGCCGAAGCGGAGAACCCCGGCCGCTTCCTGCTCGTCGACACCGACGGGTCCACATCCTCCCCGCTCGGCAGGGCGCTCACCGCCGGTGAACCCGAACTGGCCCTGCGCGGATCCCAGTCGTACGTACCCCGGCTGGCCGCCGTGCCCGCACCCGACGAGGAGCGCCCCGCCCCCTGGGACGACAAGGGCACCGTCCTGGTCACCGGCGGCACCGGCGGCGTCGGCGCCGCACTCGCCCGCCACCTCGTCCGGCGGCACGGCGTACGGCACCTCCTGCTCACCAGCAGGCGCGGCCCCGACGCCCCCGGCGCGCGCGAACTCGTCGACGAACTCGCCGCCGCGGGCGCCGAGGCCACCGTCACCGCCACCGACGTCGCCGACCGGGACGCCCTGGCGGCCCTGCTCGCCGCGATCCCGGCCGCGCACCCGCTGCGCGCCGTGGTGCACGCCGCCGGTGTCATCGACGACGGCCTGACCGGCGACCTCACCCCGCGGCGCCTCGACACCGTGATGCGGCCCAAGGTGGACGCGGCCTGGAACCTCCACGAGCTGACCGCCGGCCGGGACCTGACCGCCTTCGTCCTCTTCTCCTCCGCCTCGACCGTCCTGGACGGCGCCGGCCAGGGCAACTACGCCGCCGCCAACCTCTTCCTGGACGCCCTGGCCGCCCACCGCGCGGCGTCCGGCCTGGTCGTCACCTCGCTGGCCTGGGGCCTGTGGGCGGGCGGCGGGGGCATGGGGGCCACCCTCGACGCGGCGGCCCTCACCCGTATCGAGCGCCTCGGCCTCGACTCGCTGACCTTCGAGGAGAACCTGGAGCGGCTGGACCGGGCCCTGTCCGGCCCCGAGCCGGCGGTGGTCCCGGTACGGGTCAACCACCGGGCCGTGCGGAGCCGCGGCGACGGCACGCCCACCCTGCTGCGCGGCCTCGTACGCACCTCCGCCCCCCGCCGGGCGGCCGCCGGCTCCCCGACCCGTGCCCACGTGCCGCTCGGGGCGAGCCTCGCGGAACTCGGCGCGGCCGACCGGCTCGCCACCGTGCTGCGGCTGGTCCGCAGCGAGGCCGCGGCCGTCCTCGGGTACCAGAGCGCCGAAGAGGTCACCGCGACCCGGGCGTTCACCGAGACCGGTTTCGACTCACTGGCTGCCGTCGAACTGCGCAACCGGCTCGCCGCCGCGACCGGGCTGCGCCTCAGCGCCACCCTGACCTTCGACTACCCGACGGCGGCCGCGCTGGCCGAGCACCTGGTGGCCAAGCTCGTCGGCTCGGACGACCGGACCCCGGCCCAGGCCCCGGCCATCGCCCCCGCCCCGGCCCCCGGCGCCGACCACGCCGCCGACCCGGTCGTGATCGTCGGCATGGCCTGCCGCTACCCCGGCGCGGTGACCTCCCCCGAGGAGCTGTGGCAGCTCGTCGCGGACGGCGCGGACGCCATCGGCCCCTTCCCCGCCGACCGCGGGTGGGCGGACGACCTCTACGACCCGGAGATCGGCAAGCCGGGCAAGACGTACTCCACCGAGGGCGGATTCCTCTACGACGCCGCCCGGTTCGACCCGGCGTTCTTCGGGATCAGCCCGCGCGAGGCCCAGGCCATGGACCCGCAGCAGCGCCTGCTGCTCGAGGTCGCCTGGGAGACCTTCGAACGCGCCGGGATCGACCCGCGGTCCGTCAAGGGCAGCAGCACCGGCGTCTTCGCCGGGGTGATGTACCACGACTGGGGGCTGCGGCTCGGCCCGCTCCCCGAGGACGTGGCCGGCTACCACGGCAACGGCAGCCTGGCGAGCGTGGTCTCCGGCCGCGTCGCCTACGCCCTGGGCCTCGAAGGCCCGGCGATCAGCGTGGACACCGCCTGCTCCTCCTCCCTGGTGGCCCTGCACATGGCCGCCCGCTCGCTGCGCGCCGGGGAGTGCTCGCTGGCCCTCGCGGGCGGCGTGACGATCATGTCCACCCCGGACACGTTCCTCGACATGAGCCGGCAGCGCGGCCTCGCCTCCGACGGCCGGTGCAAGTCGTTCGGCGCGGGCGCGGACGGTACGGGCTGGGGCGAGGGAGCGGGCGTCCTGCTGCTGGAGCGGCTCTCGGACGCGCGGCGCAACGGGCACCGGGTGCTGGCCGTCGTACGCGGCTCGGCGCTGAACCAGGACGGCGCCTCCAACGGCCTGACCGCCCCCAACGGCCCCGCGCAGCAGCGGGTGATCCGCCAGGCCCTCGCGGACGCCGGGCTGACGGCCGCCGACGTCGACGTGGTGGAGGCGCACGGCACGGGCACCCGGCTGGGCGACCCGATCGAGGCGCAGGCCCTGCTGGAGACCTACGGACAGGAACGCCCCGACGGCCGGCCGCTGTGGCTGGGCTCCGTCAAGTCGAACATGGGCCACACCCAGGCCGCGGCCGGTGTCGCGGGCGTCATCAAGATGGTGCTGGCCATGCACCACGGCGTGCTGCCGCGCACGCTGCACGCCGACACCCCGTCCGACCAGGTGGACTGGTCGGCGGGCGAGGTGGAACTGCTCACCGAGGCGCGGGAATGGGCCGTCGCCCCCACTGGGGTGCGGCGGGCCGGGGTGTCCTCCTTCGGGATCAGCGGCACCAACGCCCACGTGATCATCGAGCAGGCTCCGGAGACGGAGGCGGAAGCGGAAGCGGGCGCTGCCGTCGAGGTCCCGCCGGGAGCCGGACTCCCCCTCGTCCCCTGGCCCGTCTCGGGCGCCACGCCCCAGGCCCTGCGCGCCCAGGCCGACCGGCTCCGCGCACGCCTGGACCGGCTCTCCGACGGGGAACTGGCCCCCGCCGCCCACGTCCTGGCCACCGGACGGGCCGCACTGGAGCACCGCGCCGTGGCCCTGGGCGCCGACCGGGCGGAGCTCTCCCGCGCGCTGGAGCTGCTCGCGGGCGCCGCGGTGGCCCAGGACGCCAAGACCGCTTTCCTCTTCACCGGCCAGGGGGCCCAGCGGCTGGGCATGGGCCGGGAGCTGTACGCCGCCTTCCCCGTCTTCGCCGCCGCCTTCGACGCCGCGTGCGCGGAGACCGACCGGCACCTCGGGCAGCCGCTGCGCGCGGTGGTGTGGGGCGAGGACCCGGACGCACTGAACGCCACCGCCCTGGCCCAGCCCGCCCTGTTCGCGCTGGAAGTCGCCCTGTTCCGACTGGCCGAGTCCTGGGGCCTGCGGCCCGACGTGGTCGCCGGCCACTCGATCGGCGAGCTGGCCGCCGCGCACGCCGCCGGCATCCTGACCCTCGCCGACGCGGCGGAGCTCGTCGTCGCCCGCGGCCGGCTGATGCAGGCCCTGCCCGCCGGCGGCGCGATGGTCGCCGTCCGGGCGACGGAGGAGGAAGTCCTGCCGCTGCTCACCGAAGGGGTGGGCATCGCGGCCGTCAACGGGCCCCACTCGGTGGTGGTGTCCGGCACGGAGGCGGCCGTCCTCGCGGTGGGCGGGCACTTCGCCGCCGCCGGCCGCAAGACCAGCCGCCTCTCCGTCTCGCACGCCTTCCACTCCGCGCTGATGGAACCCATGCTCGACGAACTCGCCGCCGTGGCTGCCCGGTTGACCTTCAGCGAACCGCGCATTCCCCTCGTCTCCACCGTTACCGGCGACACCTCCGCACCGTGGCAGTCACCCGGCTACTGGGCCCGCCAGGTCCGCGAGCCCGTCCGCTTCGCCGATGCGGTGCGCCGCGCCGAGGAACTGGGCGTGCGCACCTTCGTCGAGATCGGCCCCGACGCCGTGCTCACCGCGCTCGGCGCGGGCTCGGCCACCCAGGAGGACAGCGCCTTCGTCCCCCTGCTGCGCCGCGACCGCGAAGAGGCCCGCGAGGCGATCACCGGCATCGGCTCGGCCTGGGCGCACGGCAGCGCCGTCGACTGGCCCGCCGTCCTCGGCGGCCCGGCCCGGCCCCGCCCCGGCACCCTCGTCGACCTGCCCACCTACGCCTTCCAGCGCGAGCGCTACTGGCTCGACGTACCCGCCGCCACCGCGAACCTCGGCTCGGCCGGCCTCGACGCCGTCGAACACCCCCTCCTCGGCGCGGTCGTCGTGGCGCCCGAGTCCGGTTCCACCGTCCTGACCGGCCGGCTCTCGGCCGCCGGGCAGCCCTGGATCGCCGACCACGCCGTGCACGGAGCCGTCCTGCTCCCCGGCACCGGCTTCGTCGAACTCGCCGTCCGCCTCGGCGACCAGGTCGGCTGCGACCTCCTGGAGGAACTGACCCTCGAAGCGCCGCTCGTCCTGCCCGCCGGCGGGGGCGCCGCCCTGCGCGTCACCGCCGCAGCCCCCGACGCCTCCGGCCGGCGCCCCCTGCACATCCACTCACGTCCGGACGGCGCCCCCGAGGGCGCATGGACCCGCCACGCCACCGGCTTCCTCGCCACCGGCACGCCCCCGCACGTCGAGGCCGACCTCACCCAGTGGCCGCCGCCCGGCGCCACACCCGTCGAGGTGGCCGGGGCGTACGAGCGTCTGCGCGGGCGCGGATACGGCTACGGGCCCGCCTTCCAGGGCCTCACGGCGGCCTGGCGGCGCGGCGACGAGCTCTTCGCCGAGGTCGCCCTGCCCGACGCGGTGCGCGGCGAAGCCGCCGGCTACGGACTGCACCCGGCGCTCCTGGACACCGCCATGCACGTGGACGTCCTCGTCGACCAGGGCGAGGGCGGCACCGAGGCGCTGCTGCCCTTCGCCTGGAGCGGGGTCAGCCTGCACGCGACCGGGGCCGCGGCCCTGCGCGTGTACGTACGCCGGATCCGCGGCGCCGAGGAATCGGCGATGGTCGTCGCCGACGAGACGGGCAGCCCCGTGATGACCGTGGCCTCGCTGATCTGCCGGCCCGTCTCCGCCGACCAGCTGGAACCGGCCGCCGGCCCGCTCTCCGACGCCCTGCACCACATCGAGTGGACCCCGCTCCCCGAGCCGGCCGAACCCGCCGGCTCCTCCTCCCTCGTCGTGCTCGACGAGTACGGGCTGGCCATCCTCGGCGACCCCTCCGCCGTCGTACTGGCCTGCTGCCCCACCCCGGTGCGCCGGCCCGTGCTCGAAGCCACGCGCACGGTCACCTCGTACGTCCTCGGCCTGCTGCAGTCCTGGCTGACGGACGAGCGCTTCGAGTTCACCACCCTGGTCGTCGTCACCCGCGGCGCCGTCGCCACCAGCGGCGACACCGCACCCGACCTCACCCAGGCCCCCGTATGGGGCATCGTCCGGGCCGCCCAGGCCGAGAACCCCGGCCGGATCGTCCTGCTCGACACCGACCCGGACACCGATCCGGCCGACTTCCCCGCCGTCGCAGCCGCCGCGCTGGCCCACGACGAGCCCGAACTCGCGCTGCGCGGCGGCCGGTTCCTCGTCCCGCGACTGCTGCCGACGCCCGTCCCCGAGGCGGACGCCCCCTGGAACGGCGACGGCACCGTCCTCATCACCGGCGGCACCGGCGGACTCGGCGCCCGCCTCGCCCACCACCTCGTCGCCCGGCACGGCGTACGCCACCTGCTGCTCACCAGCCGCCGGGGCCCCCAGGCCCCCGGCGCCGCCGCACTGCGCGAACGGCTCCTCGAGGCCGGAGCCCAGGACGTGCGCGTCGCCGCCTGCGACGCGGCCGACCGCACCGACCTGGCCGCCCTCCTCCACTCGATCCCCGACGCACACCCGCTCACCGGAGTCGTCCACGCGGCCGGCGTCGTCGACCCCGGCCTGACCGGCACGCTCACCCCCCAACGCCTGGACACCGTCCTGCGGCCCAAGGCGGACGCCGCCTGGCACCTGCACGAACTGACCGCAGACCTCGACCTCGCCGCCTTCGTGATGTTCTCCTCGGCCGGCGGGCTCGTCCTGCCCGCCGGACAGGGCAACTACGCCGCGGCGAACGTCTTCCTGGACGCGCTCGCCGCCCACCGGCGAGCGGCCGGCCTGCCCGCCACCTCCCTCGCGTACGGACTGTGGGCGGTCAACACCGGCCTCGGCGGCGAACTCACCGACGCCGACGTCGAGAAGATGAACCGGCTCGGCCTGCCCGCCCTCCCCGCCGACCGCGGCCTCACCCTCTTCGACGAGGCCCTGCGCACCCGCCGCGCCCTGCTCGCCCCCCTCCAGGTCGACCCCGCCGCCCTGTACGCCCGCGGCGACGACCTCCCGCCGCTGCTGCGCGCCGCCGCGGCCGCAGGCCGGCCCGCCACCCGCCGCAGCGCGGCGAACACCGCACCCGCCGGCGACGGCCTCGCCCGCAGCCTGGCTGCACTCGGCGCCACCGAACGCCGCCGGGCCCTCCTCGACCTGGTCGCCGCCCAGGTCGCGTCGGTCCTCGGCCACGCCTCGGCGGACAGCGTCGGACCGGACCGCGCCTTCAAGGAACTGGGCTTCGACTCCCTCGCCGCCGTCGAACTGCGCAACGCCCTGAACAGCGCCACCGGACTGCGCCTGCCCGTCACCCTCGTCTTCGACTACCCGACCGCCCGCGCCATCGCCGACCACCTCGACGGCGAGCTCGGCGGCGGACAACCGCACGAGGCACCCGAACGGCCCGCGGCCCCCGCAGGCCTCTCCGACGACGAACCGATCGCCATCGTCGGCATCAGCTGCCGCTTCCCCGGCGGCGTGCGCTCCGCCGAGGACCTGTGGGAGCTCGTCGCCGAAGGACGCGACGCCATCGCCGGGTTCCCCGCCGACCGCGGCTGGGACACCGACGCCCTCTACGACCCGGAGCCCGGCGTGCACGGCAAGACGTACGCCCGCGAAGGAGGATTCCTCTACGACGCCGCCGAGTTCGACCCGGCCTTCTTCGGCATCAGCCCCCGCGAGGCCATCGCCATGGACCCGCAGCAGCGGCTCCTGCTCCAGGCGGCCTGGGAGGCCTTCGAACGCGCCGGAATCGACCCCACGACCATGCGCGGCAGCCAGACCGGCGTCTACGCCGGCGTGATGTACCACGACTACGGCACCCGCCTCCAGCACATCCCCGACGACGTCGCCGGCTACCTCGGCAACGGCACCGCGGCCTCCATCCTCACCGGCCGCGTCGCCTACACCCTCGGCCTCGAAGGCCCCGCCGTCAGCGTGGACACCGCGTGCTCCTCCTCGCTCGTCGCCCTCCACATGGCCTGCCAGGCGCTGCGCCGCGGCGAGGTCGCCATGGCGCTCGCCGGCGGTGTGACGGTGATGTCCACGCCCGAGATCTACGTCGAGTTCGCCCAGCAGCGCGGCCTGTCCGCCGACGGCCGGTGCAAGGCCTTCGCGGGCGGCGCGGACGGCACGGGCTGGGCGGAGGGCGTCGGCCTGCTGCTCGTCGAACGGCTCTGCGACGCACAGCGCCTGGGACACGAGGTCCTCGCCGTGATCCGCGGCTCCGCGATCAACCAGGACGGCGCCAGCAACGGACTGACCGCCCCCAACGGCCCCTCCCAGCAGCGCGTCATCCAACGCGCCCTGGACACCTGCGGCCTCACCACCTCCGACGTGGACCTCGTCGAGGGCCACGGCACGGGCACCCGGCTCGGCGACCCGATCGAGGCCCAGGCCCTGCTCGCCACGTACGGCCGCGGACGGCCCGCCGAAGACCCGGTGTGGCTGGGCTCCATCAAGTCCAACATCGGCCACGCCCAGGCCGCGGCCGGCGTGAGCGGTGTCATCAAGTCCGTGATGGCCCTGCGCAACGGCCTCATGCCGAGGACCCTCCACGTGGACGAGCCCTCACCCGAGGTCGACTGGACGGCCGGGAACGTCCGGCTGCTCACCGAGGCCAGGCCCTGGCCGCGGCGCGCCGACCGGCCGCGCCGCGCCACCGTCTCCTCGTTCGGGCTGAGCGGCACCAACGCCCACCTGATCGTCGAGGAAGCGCCGCAGCCGGCCGAGAACCCGGCACCCGTCCCCACCCCCGCCCCCGAGGTGTGGCCGCTGCTGCTGTCCGGCTCCGACGCGGACGGCCCGGCGCGCCAGGCGCGGGAGCTCCACGCCCGCCTGCTCGCCGACCCCGGAACGGACCTCGGCGACGTCGCCCACAGCCTGGCCACGGGCCGGGCGGCGCTGGAACACCGCGCAGTCGTCCTGGCCGCCGACACACCGAGTGCGCTGAGCGGGCTCGAGGCCTTGCGCGAGGGCGTCGAGGGGGAGGGCGACGCCGTACGGGGCTCCGCCCGGTCCGGTGGCCGGACGGCTTTCCTGTTCACCGGACAGGGCGCCCAACGGCTCGCCATGGGGCGCGAGTTGTACGCCGCGTTCCCGGTGTTCGCGGCGGCCTTCGACACGGTGTGCGCGGAGGTCGATCCGCTGTTGGGCCGGTCGCTGCGGGAGGTGGTGTGGGGCGGGGACGCGCAGGCGCTGAACGCGACCGCGCTCACCCAGCCGGCGCTGTTCGCGCTGGAAGTCGCCTTGTTCCGGCTGGTGGAGACCTGGGGCGTACGGCCCGACGTGGTGGCCGGGCATTCGATCGGCGAGCTCGCCGCCGCGCACGCGGTGGGGGTGCTGTCCCTGGCGGACGCGGCGCGGCTGGTGGTGGCCCGCGGCCGTCTGATGCAGGCGCTGCCTGCGGGTGGCGCGATGCTCGCCGTCCAGGCGACGGAGGACGAGGTGCTGCCGCTGCTCGGCGAGGGAGCGGGCATCGCGGCCGTCAACGGGCCGCAGTCGGTCGTGGTGTCCGGTGTCGAGGCGGCCGTCCTGGCCGTGGGCGAGCACTTCGCGGCGGCCGGCCGCAAGACCAGCCGACTCGCCGTCTCGCACGCGTTCCACTCCGCCCTGATGGACCCGATGCTGGACGAGCTCCGGGCGGTGGCGGAGGAGTTGAGGTTCAGCCAGCCGCGCATCCCCGTGGTGTCCACCGTGACGGGTGAGGTGTCCGAGGCGTGGCAGTCTCCCGAGTACTGGGTCGGCCAGGTCCGCGAGGCCGTCCGCTTCGCCGACGCCGTGCGCTGCCTGGAACAGCAGGGCGTGACCCGCTTCCTGGAGATCGGGCCCGACGGCATCCTGACCGGGCTGGCCGCGCAGAGCGTCGATGACGCCGTACTCGTCGCCGGCCTGCGGAAGAACCGGCCCGAGGCGCAGACCCTGCTCGCCGCCCTCGCACGGCTCCACGTCCACGGCGCTCCCGTCGACTGGCAGGCCTTCTTCGCCGGGACCGGCCCCCGCCGCCGGATCGACCTGCCCACCTACCCCTTCCTGCGCACCCGCTACTGGCTCGACGCCCCCGCCGCCGTCGGTGACGCCGCCGGACTGGGCCAGCAGCCCGCCGGGCACCCGCTGCTCAGCGCGGTCGTCGTCTCCCCCGAGACCGGCGCCCCCGTCCTCACCGGCCGGATCTCCGTCCCCACCCACCCCTGGCTCGCCGACCACGCCGTACACGGCAGCGTCCTGCTCCCCGGTACCGCGTACGTCGACATGGCGCTCCGCGCCGGACACGAGGCGGGCTGCGGCCAGCTGGAGGAGCTCACCCAGGAGACCCCGCTGCTGCTGCCGGGGAACACCGGAGTCGCCGTCCAGGTCGTCGTGGGCGAGGCGGACGGGTCGGGGCGCCGCGACGTCACCCTCTACTCGCGCGCGGAGGACCTCGACCCCGACACCCCGTGGACCCGCAACGCCCGCGGTGTCCTCGCCCCCGAGCCCGCCGCCCCCGAAGCCGATCTGGAGGCGTGGCCCCCGGCCGGCGCCCGGCCGGTCGACGTGAGCGGGATGTACGAGGACCTCGCCGGCCTCGGGTACGGATACGGGCCGGTGTTCCAGGGCCTCACGGCCGCCTGGCGGCGCGGCGACGAGCTGTACGCCGAGATCACCCTGCCCGACCAGGCCCGGAGCGGGGCCGCCGGCTTCGCCCTGCACCCCGCGCTGCTGGACGCGGCCCTGCACGCGGAGCGCATCTTCGACGGGGACGGCGACGGACCCGTCCGGGCCGCCCTGCCCTTCGTGTGGAACGGCGTCACCCTGCACGCCTCGGGCGCCGCCGCCCTGCGCGTGCGGCTGACCAAGCCCGGCCCCGACGCCGTCGCCCTGCGCATCACCGCGCCGACCGGCGAGCCCGTGGCCACGGTCGGGTCGCTGGTGGTGCGCGAGGTGTCCGCCGAGCAACTGGCGGGCGGCGGCGGCCGGGGCGCCGACCTGTTCCGCGTCGACTGGCAGCCGCGCGAGCCGATCGGCGAACCGTTCGGCGAGGGGGTGTCCGGCGGGGCGGTGTCCGGCGGGGCGGTGTCCGTCGAGGACTGGGTGGTCGTGGGGTCCGCGCTGCCCGGCCTGCGGACGGTCGGCTCGCTCGCCGACCTCGCCCCGGCAGCGCAGGTGCCGGGCACGGTCGTGCTCACCGCGCCCGACGTCTCCGACGTCTGCGAGGTCTTCGGCACCACCGGGGGCGTGCCCGAGCAGGTCCGCACCTCCGTCGGCCGGCTCCTCGAGGGGCTCGGGCAGTGGCTGGCCGACGACCGCTTCGCCGACTCCCACCTGGTCCTCGTCACCCGCAACGCCGTGTCCGTCGACCCCGCGGACACCGTGGACTGCGTCCAGGCCCCGCTGTGGGGCGTGCTGCGCGCCGCGCAGGCCGAGAACCCGGGCCGCTTCACCGTCGTCGACCTGGACGAGGCGCAGGAGTCGGTGACGGCGCTGCCCGCGGCCGTCGCCACCGCGGAGACCGAGATCGCCCTCCGGGCCGGCCGGATCCTCGTACCCCGCTACGCCGACGCCGACGCCGGGGACACCCGCGGGGACACCGGCAGGTACACCCGCGGGGACTCCGCCGGGAAGGTCACCGCCCCGCAGTGGGCCCCGGACGGCACCGTACTGATCACCGGCGGTACCGGCCTGCTGGGCGGGGTGCTCGCCAGGCACCTGGTCGCCGCGCACGGCATACGCCATCTCGTCCTGACCAGCCGGCGCGGCGCGCAGGCCCCGGGAGCCGAGGAACTCCGCGCGGAACTCGTCGCGTCGGGCGCCACCGTACGGATCGTCGCGGTCGACGCCGCCGACCGGTACGCCCTCGCGGCCGTGCTCGACGAGATCCCGGCCGCGCACCCGCTGACGGGTGTCGTGCACGCGGCCGGAGTCATGGACAACGCCCTGATCGGTGCGGTCACCAAGGAGCAGGTCAGCCGGGTCCTGCGGCCCAAGGTGGACGCCGCCTGGCACCTGCACGAGCTGACCCGGGACCTCGGCCTGGCCGCCTTCGTGCTGTACTCCTCGGCGGGCGGCCAGATCCTGTCCGCCGGACAGGCCACCTACGCGGCGGCGAACGTCTTCCTCGACGCCCTGGCCGCCGAACGCCGTGCCGCCGGCCTCGCCGCCACCTCGCTGGCCTGGGGCCTGTGGGAGGGCACGGTCGGCGAGGGCCCGGAACTCACCGAGGCCGACCTGCGGCGCATGGGCCGCTCCGGGGTGCTGGAGCTGTCCTTCGACGACGGACTGGCCCTGTTCGACGCGGCGCTGGCCCGGGACGAGGCCCTGCTCGCCCCGGTCCGGCTCGACCGGGCCGCCCTGCGCGAGCGGGCGGATCAGATCCCGGCCCTGCTGCGGGCGCTGGCAGCGCCCGACCGCAAGGCCACCAGGCCCACCACCGTCCCGGCCCCGGGCTCCGCGGACGCCGGTGACAGCGGCGGCTCCCTGGTCCGGCGCAAGCTGGCCGGGCTGACCGCCGGGCCGGAGCGGATCCGCTACCTGGAGGAACTGGTACGGGGCCACGCGGCCGCCGTACTCGGCCACGGCGACCCGGCGGGGGTGGCGGCCGACCGGGGCTTCACCGAGCTCGGCCTGGACTCCCTCGGGGCCATCGAACTGCGCAACCGGCTCCAGAAGGCGACCGGCCTGCGGCTGCCCGCCACGCTGATGTTCGACCACCCCAACGCGGCCGCCCTCGCCGGGTTCCTGCGGGAGGAACTGGAGCCCGAGCCGCAGCCCGAGCCGGACACCGGCGCGGCGGGAGACCCGCTCGACGACGACGGCATCAGGCGGGCCCTGCTGTCGATCCCGGCCGCACGCCTGCGCGCGTCGGGTCTCCTCGACGCCCTGCTGGGCCTCGCGCAGAGCGGCCCGGCGCAGACCGCCCCTGCCGGGGCGAGCGCCGACCAGGCGCCCCGGGGAACGGCCATCGAGGAGATGGACGTGGACGACCTCGTACGCGCCGCCCTGACCGGCGGCGAACTCAGCTGATCCCCTGATCCCCGATCTGAATGATGAGGATGACGTGAGCACATCGGTGGAACAGGTCGTCGCAGCCCTGCGCAAGTCGCTCACCGACAACGAGCGGCTGCGCGAGGAGAACGCCCGGCTCACCGCCGCGAGCAACGACCCGATCGCGATCGTGGCCATGGCGTGCCGCTACCCCGGCGGGGCCGGCACCCCGGAGGACCTGTGGCGCCTGGTCGCCGACGGCACCGACACGGTGTCCGGGTTCCCGGCCGACCGGGGCTGGGACCCGGGGGTGTACGACCCGGAGCCGGGCGTGCCGGGCAAGTCGTACGCCCGGGACGGCGCGTTCCTCTACGACGCGGCCGCCTTCGACCCGGGGTTCTTCGGGATCAGCCCGCGCGAGGCGCTGACCATGGATCCGCAGCAGCGGCTGCTGTTGGAGATCTCCTGGGAGGCCATCGAGCGGGCCGGGGTCGACCCGACCACCCTCAAGGGCAGCCGGACGGGCGTGTACGCCGGTGTGATGTACCACGACTACGCCGACGGCAGCGCGGGCAGCTTCGTCTCCGGGCGCACCTCGTACACGCTGGGTCTGGAAGGCCCGGCCGTGACGGTGGACACCGCGTGCTCCTCGTCGCTGGTGGCCCTGCACATGGCGGCCCAGGCCCTGAGGGCCGGGGAGTGCTCCCTCGCCCTGGCCGGCGGCGTCACCGTGATGTCCACCCCCGACATGCTCGTGTACTTCAGCGAGCAGCGCGGACTGGCCCCCGACGGCCGCTGCAAGCCGTTCGCGGCGGCCGCCGACGGCACGGGCTGGGGCGAGGGCGCGGGCGTCCTGCTGCTCGAGCGGCTCTCGGACGCACGGCGCAACGGCCACCCGGTGCTCGCCCTGGTCAGCGGATCCGCCGTCAACCAGGACGGCGCGTCCAGCGCCATGACCGTCCCCAACGGTCCGGCGCAGCAGCGGGTGATCCGCCAGGCCCTGGCGGACGCCGGACTGTCGGCGGCCGAGGTCGACGCGGTGGAGGCGCACGGCACCGGCACCCGGCTGGGCGATCCGATCGAGGCGCAGGCGCTGCTGGCCACCTACGGGCAAGGGCGGGCGGAAGGCCGGCCGCTGTGGCTGGGCTCCGTGAAGTCCAACTTCGGGCACACGCAGGCGGCGGCGGGTGTCGCGGGGATCATCAAGATGGTGATGGCGATGCGGCACGGGGTGCTGCCGCCGACCCTGCACGTGGACGCGCCCTCGGACCAGGTGGACTGGTCGGCGGGGAGCGTGGAACTGCTCACCGAGGCCCGGGCATGGCACAGCGAGGACGGCCGGCCGCGTCGTGCGGGCATCTCCTCGTTCGGCCTGAGCGGGACCAACGCCCATGTGATCGTCGAGCAGGCGCCCCCCGTGGAGGCCGCCGGAGAGGATCCGGTGGGGCCGCTGCCCCCGGTGGCGCCGTGGGCGCTCTCCGCGAAGTCCGCGCAGGCGCTGGCGGACCAGGCGGCGGCACTCCTCGGGCGGGTGCACGGGGAGGAACTCCGGCCCGCGGACGTCGGCCACTCCCTGGCGAGCTCCCGGTCCCTGTTCGAACACCGGGCGGTGGTGGTGGGCGATCGGGAGGGGGCCCTGGCCGCCCTGGCGGCCGGTGGGGAACACCCGGGCGTGCTGGCGGGGCAGGCGCGGTCGGGTGGTCGGACGGCGTTCCTGTTCACGGGGCAGGGTGCGCAGCGGTTGGGGATGGGGCGTGAGTTGTATGCCGCGTTCCCGGTGTTCGCGGCGGCTTTCGACGCGGTGTGTGCGGAGGTCGATCCGCTGTTGGGCCGGTCGTTGCGGGAGGTGGTGTGGGGTGGGGACGCGGGGGCGCTGAACGCGACCGCGTTCACTCAGCCTGCGTTGTTCGCGCTGGAAGTCGCTTTGTTCCGGCTGGTCGAAGCGTGGGGTGTGCGGCCTGATGTGGTGGCCGGGCATTCGATCGGCGAGCTGGCTGCTGCGCACGCGGTGGGGGTGCTGTCCCTCGCGGACGCGGCGCGGCTGGTGGTGGCGCGCGGCCGTCTGATGCAGGCGCTGCCCGCGGGTGGCGCGATGCTCGCCGTCCAGGCGACGGAGGACGAAGTCCTGCCGCTGCTGACCGGGGGAGTGAACATCGCCGCGGTGAACGGGCCGGAGTCGGTGGTGGTTTCGGGTGTGGAAGCGGCTGTTGTGGGGGTCGGTGAGCACTTCACCGCGATCGGTCGCAAGACGAGCCGCCTCGCCGTCTCGCACGCGTTCCACTCCGCCCTGATGGACCCGATGCTGGACGAGTTCCGGGCGGTGGCCGCCGGGTTGAGGTTCAGTGCGGCGCGTATTCCCGTGGTGTCCACGGTGACGGGTGAGGTGTCCGAGGCGTGGCAGTTGCCTGAGTACTGGGTCGGCCAGGTCCGCGAGGCCGTCCGTTTCGCGGATGCGGTGCGCTGCCTGGAGGAGCAGGGCGTGACCCGGTTCCTGGAGATCGGCCCGGACGGCATCCTGACCGGGCTGGCCGGGCAGAGCGTCGGTGAGGGCGTGCTCGTGGCGGGGTTGCGGAAGAACCGGCCGGAGGCGGAGGCGCTGGTTTCGGCTCTTGCCCGGCTGCACGTGGACGGCGTGTCCGTGGACTGGACGGCCTTCTACGCCGGCACGGGCGCCCGCCGGGTCGACTTGCCGACGTATGCCTTCCAGCGCACCCGCTACTGGATCGATGCGGTCCAGGCGGCGCCTGGTCACGCGCACCCGCTGCTCGGCGCCGTGGTCACCCTGGCCGACTCCGGCGGCGCCGTCCTCACCGGGCGGCTCGCCGTCGGCGCGCAGCCGTGGCTCGCCGATCACGTGGTCCGGGACGCCATCCTCTTCCCCGGGGCGGGATTCGTCGACCTGGCGATCCGCGCGGGTGACCACGCGGGCTGCGGCGTGCTGGAAGAGCTCGCTCTCCACGCACCCCTCGTTCTCCCCGAGGACGGCGCCGTCGCCGTGCAGGTCGTCGTCGGCGCTGCCGACACCGCGGGACGGCGCCCGGTCGGCGTGTACTCCCGGGACGACAGCGGTCCGGACCCCGACTGGACCCTGCACGCGGAGGGGTCGCTGTCCGAGGGCGCCGACGCGCCCGCCTTCGACCTGACCGACTGGCCGCCGCCCGGTGCGGTACCGGTGTCCCTCGACGGCGCGTACGAGACCCTGCGCGAGCGCGGCCTCGCCTACGGGCCGGTCTTCCAGGGCCTGACGGCGGCTTGGCGGCTCGACGGAGCCGTCTACGCGGAGGTCTGCCTGCCGCAGGACGTGGACGCCGGCGCGTACGGGCTGCACCCGGCGCTGCTGGACGCCTCGATGCACGCGGCGCTGGTGGACGGGGCCGCCGAGGACGGTGCCACGGTGCTGCCGTTCGTGTGGAACGACGTACGGCTGTTCGCGGCCGGCACGGCGTCCGCCCGCGTACGGATCTCCCGGCCCACCCCGCAGAGCCTGGCCCTGGACATCGCGGACGCCGACGGTGCCCCGGTGGCCGTGGTCGGCGCGGTCGTCGGCCGCGAGGTGGACGAGGCCCGGATCGGCGGCCCGGCCACGGATCCGCTCTACCGCGTCCTATGGCAGCCGGCCGACTCCGGCTCGCGGCCCGGACCCGGCTCCAGCCCCGGTTCCGGCACGTCGGCGGAAGGGGAGTGGCTGCGGTGGGAAGACCTCCCCGCCGACGGCACGGTCGAGGGCACGGTCGTCTTCGAGTGCGTGGCGCCGGACGAGGAGGAGGTGCCGGCCGCCGCCCACGCGCTCGCGCACCGGGTCCTGGCCGTGGTGCAGGCGTGGCTGGCGGACCAGCGGTTCGCGCGTGCGCCCCTCGTCGTGGTGACGCGCGGCGCGGTGGCGGTCCGTGACGGCGATCCGGTGGACGTGTGCCAGGCCCCGGCGTGGGGTCTGGTCCGTGCCGCGCAAGCGGAGAACCCCGGCCGTTTCGTACTCCTCGACACCGACGGCTCCGCAGAACCGGGCGGCGTACGGGCCCCGGGCGAAGCCGAGTTGGCCGTGCGCGAGGGCCGGGTCTTCGTTCCCCGGCTGGTCCGGGTCACGTCCACCGCCGCCGGCCCGGAGCCGGTGTGGGACCCGGCCGGGACGGTCCTCATCACCGGTGGCACCGGCGGCCTGGGCGCGCTGGTGGCCCGGCACCTGGTGGCCGGCCACGGGGTGCGCCACCTGCTGCTGGCCGGGCGGCGGGGCGCGCAGGCACCCGGCGCGGCCGAACTCCAGGCCGAACTGGAGGAGTCGGGGGCGCGGGTCACCATCGCCCCGTGCGACGTGTCCGACCGTGAGGCGCTCGCGGCCCTCCTGGCCGGGGTGGACCCCGCCCACCCGCTGCGCGGGGTCGTCCACGCGGCGGGCGTACTCGACGACGCCGTGATCACCTCGCTCACCCCCGAGCGGATCAGCGGCGTACTGGCCCCGAAGGCGGATGCGGCCTGGCACCTGCACGAACTGACCGAAGGGCTCGGCCTGACCGCGTTCGTCCTCTTCTCCTCGATCGCCGGAACCCTCGGCTCGACCGGCCAGGGCAACTACGCCGCCGCCAACGCCTTCCTCGACGCCCTCGCGGCCGATCGCCGGGCCACAGGGCTGGCGGCCAGCTCCATGGCCTTCGGTCTGTGGGAGACCGAAGGCGGCATGGGCACCCGGCTCGGCGCCGCCGAACTCGTACGGATGCGGCAGGCCGGCACGCCCGCCCTCCCCGCCGACCGCGGCCTCGCCCTGTTCGACGCCGCGCTGGAATCGGGCCTCGCGGCGACCGTGCCGGTGCGCCTGGACCTGGGCGTCCTCCGCGCCCACGCCGACGAGACCCCCGCCCTGCTGCTCGGCCTCGTACGCGGCCCCGGCCGCCGGGTGACCCGTGTCGGAACCGGCTCCCCGGCCCTGCGGGGCCGGCTCGCCGGACTGACCGGCGCCGACCGCGCCGCCGCCGTCCTCGACCTGGTCCGTACGACGGTCGCCGCCGTACTGGGACACGCGTCGGGCGATGCCGTCGCACCGCGCCGTGCCTTCGACGAGTTGGGCTTCGACTCGCTGACCGCCGTCGAACTGCGCAACCGGCTGGACGGGGCCACCGGACTCCGGCTTCCGGCCACGCTGATCTTCGACTACCCGACGGCCGAAGCGGTCGCCGCGCACGTGCAGGAACTCCTCGACGGCTCCCCCGACACGACCGCCACCCCAGGGGCGCCGGCCGCGGTCCGGGCCACGGACGACGACCCGGTCGTGATCGTGGGCATGGCCTGCCGCTACCCGGGCGGAGTGACCACGCCGGACGGCCTGTGGCGGCTGGTCGCCGACGGCGTGGACGCCATCGCCCCCCTGCCCGACGACCGGGGCTGGGACCCGGGGGTGTACGACCCGGAGCCGGGCGTGCCGGGGAAGTCGTACGCCCGGGACGGAGGGTTCCTCTACGACGCGGCCGCGTTCGACCCGGGGTTCTTCGGGATCAGCCCGCGCGAGGCGCTGACCATGGATCCGCAGCAGCGGCTGCTGTTGGAGACCTCGTGGGAGGCCATCGAGCGGGCCGGGGTCGACCCGAGCGCGCTGAAGGGCAGCCGGACGGGGGTGTACGCCGGTGTGATGTACCACGACTACGCCGGTGGCACGGCGGGCAGTCTCGTGTCCGGCCGGGTCGCCTACACGCTGGGCCTGGAAGGCCCGGCGGTGACGGTGGACACCGCGTGCTCCTCGTCGCTGGTGGCCCTGCACATGGCGGCCCAGGCCCTGAGGGCCGGGGAGTGCTCCCTCGCCCTGGCCGGCGGCGTGACCGTGATGTCCACCCCCGACATGCTCGTGTACTTCAGCGAGCAGCGCGGGCTCTCCGTGGACGGGCGGTGCAAGTCGTTCGGCGCGGGCGCGGACGGTACGGGCTGGGGCGAGGGCGCGGGCATGCTGCTGCTGGAGCGGCTCTCGGACGCGCGGCGCAACGGGCACCCCGTCCTCGGAGTCGTCCGCGGCTCGGCGCTGAACCAGGACGGTGCCTCCAACGGCCTGACCGCTCCGAACGGTCCGGCGCAGCAGCGGGTGATCCGCCAGGCCCTGGCGGACGCCGGTCTGTCGGCGGCCGAGGTCGACGCGGTGGAGGCGCACGGCACCGGCACCCGGCTGGGCGATCCGATCGAGGCGCAGGCGCTGCTGGCCACTTACGGGCAGGGGCGGGGGGAGGGCCGGCCGCTGTGGCTGGGCTCCGTGAAGTCCAACTTCGGGCACACGCAGGCGGCGGCGGGTGTCGCGGGGATCATCAAGATGGTGATGGCGATGCGGCACGGGGTGCTGCCGCCGACCCTGCACGCGGAGGAGCGCTCGGACCAGATCGACTGGTCGGCGGGTGAGGTGGAACTGCTCACCGAGGCCCGGGAATGGCGCGGCGAGGACGGCCGGCCGCGTCGTGCGGGCATCTCCTCGTTCGGGCTGAGTGGGACGAACGCCCACGTGATCGTGGAAGAAGCGCCGCAGGAAGCCGAGGCAGCGGCCGGGGCCGGGACGCAACCGGTCGCCGGCCTGCCGGTCGCGCCCTGGGTGGTGTCGGCGAAGTCCGCGCAGGCCCTGGCCGGCCAGGCGGCTGCGCTGCTCGAGGTGGTGGACGCCTACGGCCCCGAGGACATCGGGCACGCCCTCGCCACCACACGCGGGGTAATGGAACACCGGGCGGTCGTCCTGGGCGACGACCGTGCGGGAGCCCTCGCCGCGCTGGCCGCGGGGAAGCAGCACCCGGGCGTGGTGAGCGGGGCGATGGGCAAGGGCTCGACCGCTTTCCTGTTCACGGGGCAAGGTGCGCAGCGGTTGGGGATGGGGCGTGAGTTGTATGCCGCGTTCCCGGTGTTCGCGGCGGCTTTCGACGCGGTGTGTGCGGAGGTCGATCCGCTGCTGGGGCGCTCGTTGCGGGAGGTGGTGTGGGGTGGGGACGCGCAGGCGCTGATCGCGACCGCGCTCACTCAGCCGGCGTTGTTCGCGCTGGAAGTCGCCTTGTTCCGGCTGGTCGAAGCGTGGGGTGTGCGGCCTGATGTGGTGGCCGGGCATTCGATCGGTGAGCTGGCTGCTGCGCACGCGGTGGGGGTGCTGTCGCTGGCGGACGCGGCGCGGCTGGTGGTGGCGCGCGGCCGTCTGATGCAGGCGCTGCCCGCGGGTGGCGCGATGCTCGCCGTCCAGGCGACGGAGGACGAAGTCCTGCCGCTGCTGACCGGGGGAGTGAACATCGCCGCGGTGAACGGGCCGGAGTCGGTGGTGGTTTCGGGTGTGGAAGCGGCTGTTGTGGGGGTCGGTGAGCACTTCTCCGCGATCGGTCGCAAGACGAGCCGTCTGGCTGTCTCGCATGCGTTCCACTCCGCCCTGATGGACCCGATGCTGGACGAGTTCCGGGCGGTGGCCGAGGGCTTGAGGTTCAGTGCGGCGCGTATTCCCGTGGTGTCCACGGTGACGGGTGAGGTGTCCGAGGCGTGGCAGTCTCCTGAGTACTGGGTCGGCCAGGTCCGCGAGGCCGTCCGTTTCGCGGATGCGGTGCGCTGCCTGGAGGAGCAGGGCGTGACCCGGTTCCTGGAGAT
>NZ_JBEZLA010000082.1:0-27133 GCF_040651925.1 Streptomyces sp. NPDC048349
ACCGTCTGCAGGAACAGCGGGAGGTAGAAGACGCCGCCGACGGTGACGAAACCGACGAGGAAGCCGATCAGGGCGATGAGGCTGAAGTTGCGGTTACGGAAGACGTGCAGCGGCAGGATCGGCTCGGCGGCCCTGGTCTCGGCGTACAGGAACGCGGCGGTCGACAGGACGCTGATGACGATCAGCCCGATGATCTGACCCGACCCCCAGGCGTACTCGGTACCGCCCCAGGTGGTGACCAGCACGGTGGAGGTGATGGCCGCGGTCAGCAGCGCCGCGCCGGGGTAGTCGACCTTGGGGCGGGGGCCCGCCTGTGCGGTCTTGGGCAGGTGGAGCACGACCGACACCATGACGAGGGCCAGGAGTCCGAGCGGCAGGTTGATGTAGAAGGCCCAGCGCCAGCCGAGGTAGTCGGTGATGGCGCCGCCGATCAGCGGGCCGCCGATCATGGACAGGGCCGAGACCGCGGCCATCAGGCCCTGGTACTTGCCGACTTCGCGGGGCGGGATCAGGCTGCCGATGATCGCCATGGCGCCGACCAGCAGACCGCCGCCGCCCAGGCCCTGGATCGCCCGGAAGGCGATCAGCTGGCCCATGTCCTGGGCCGCGCCGCACAGCGCGGAGCCGATCAGGAAGAGCACCACCGAGGTGAGGAAGACGCCCTTGCGGCCGTACAGGTCGCCGGCCTTCCCCCACAGGGGGGTCGAGGCCACCGTGGCCAGCGTATAGATGGTGACCACCCAGGAGAGGTGCTCCAGGCCGCCGAGTTCACCCACGATCGTGGGGATGGCGGTACTGGTGATCATGGTGTCGAGCGAGGCCAGCAGCATCGCGATCATGACCGCCACCAGGACGACCCCCACGCTGCGCGGCTTCCCGCCCTCCGAAGTACCGGCATTTTTCGCTGTGTCCACCATGTCGCCTCCCCTGACCCTGCTCCGAGCGAGCACTGCTTCCCGAGCTCACTTACTTGCCGCCCGGCTAGTTCGACCTTTAAGGTAGACCCGTAACTAGCCGGTCGTCAAGTAAGGACGTGCGGTGGGGAGGTGGGAGGGTCCATGGCCAGCGGCAGCAGCGCGCAGGGCAGTTCACACAGACGGCGCGGGGACACGCGTCAGCGCATCCAGGACGTCGCGCTGGAACTCTTCGTCGAGCAGGGCTACGAGAAGACCTCGCTGCGCGAGATCGCGGAGCGGCTGGAGGTCACGAAGGCGGCGCTGTACTACCACTTCAAGACCAAGGAAGACATCATCGTCAGCGTCTTCGAGGACCTGACGCGGCCGATCGACGAGCTCATCGCCTGGGCCGAGGCGCAGCCGCCCACCCTGGAGACGAAGCGGGAAGTACTGCGCCGCTACAGCGAGTCGATGGGCGCGGGGGCCTCGCTGTTCCGCTTCACGCAGGAGAACCAGGCCACGGTGCGCGACCTGAGCATCGGCGGGGCCATGAAGAGCCGCACGTTCCGGCTGGTGGAGCTGCTGCGCACGGAGGGCGGCGCGCTGACGGACCAAGTCCGGTGCGTGAGCGCCCTGTTCACGCTGCACGCGGGGATGATGTACCTCCAGCACGTGGACGGCGACCCGGAGGAAACCCGCCTGGCGGCCCTGGAAAGCGCAACGGCCCTCCTCACCCAGGCCCACCACAGCTAGGGGGTGTCCCAGTCAGAGCACGAGTCCGTCTCTTTGGGATCGCGCCGGTGCAGGTCAAGCCGGCGCCCGCGCCCGTCACCCCGACCGACCGGCCCGCGGGTGGATCGAGCACGCCGGGGCGAGGTGACCCCGGACCGGAAAGCCCACCCGACGAGTCAACCGCCGCCCCGACGATCCGCCGCTCCCACCCCGCACCACCCCACCGACAGGCGGCCCGGGCGACTCGGGCGACTCGGGCGCGCCCAGGACGAAGGCCGGGCCGGCCCACCGGGGCGCAGCCTCGCCCGGGCCCCCGCCCGACGGGCCGACGGCCGTGCCCAGGGCCGGCCGCCCCGCGCCGACCGGCCCGCCCCGCGCCGGCCGCCCGCCCCTCACCACAGCGGCCGCAGCGGCGGCAGGTCTCCGTTCGCCATGGCTCTGATGAGGGCCGCGAGTTCGGCGCGCGGGACGCGGCGGTTCTGGGATCCGAGGCGTGCGTCCAGTTCGCTCTCCATGTCGAACATGACGCGCCCGGCCACCGCCAGGTGCTCCAGCGCCCGGTCGGTCAGGACGACGAGTTTGCGCCGCCCGCCCGCCGGGTGCGGGCGGCGCTCCACGTAGCCGCGGGCGGCGAGGTCGTCGACGATCTGGCCGGCCGCCTGCTTGGTGACGCCGAGCTGTTCCGCGAGCTCGCTGCTTGTGGCGCCGTCGCCGTAGAGGGCCTGGAACACCAGTCCATGGACCGGCCTCAGGTCGTCGTACCCGGCCGCGTCGAGGCGGGATACGAATTCGGACAGGACGAGCTGGAAGGACATGCCGAGCAGATAGGTCAGCTCGGCCCTGGCCAGCGGGTCTGCCACCTGGCGTGCTTCCGCTCCGGTGCTTCCGGTCTCTGCTGTGGACTCCATCCGGCCATGCTGCCACACCTTGGAAAGACGCTTTACTCCCACGACCCCTCCCGTCCTCCAGTGGGACTCGAGCGGTTCTCGGTTACCAGCGGGAACAGTCTCGGCGCGGTTCCCTTTGCCGTTTGACACCCGCGACTAAAGCAGCTTTACTCATCGAGGCAAGCGAAGTAAAGCTTCTTTACACAGGAGGTCGCAATGAACGTGGTCAGCGAGAGCGAGCAGCGGACTACCCGTACCCCTTCGGGTGCGATGTTCGGCCTCGCCGCCCCCAGCCAGGGCAGCACGGAGATCAGCACCTGGCGCGTGGAGCTCGGCGCGGACTCCGCGACCCCGACCCACATCATCGACCGCGAGCAGGTCTGGATGCCGCTGTCCGGCGCGTTCAAGGTGACCATCGACGGCGAGGACGGGCAGGTCAAGGCCGGCGAGGCCCTGGCGATCCCGGCGGGCGCCGTACGTCAGCTCACCGCGGTCGGCGACACCCAGGCGCTCGTCGCCATGGCCGTCGGCGGCAAGGCCAGCATGCCGGGCAACGAGGACAACAAGCTGCCGCTTCCCTGGGCCGAGTAGTTCCGGGCGGCCCGGCGAGCTGAACCGCGGTCCGCGTCCGCCATCCGGCGACGCGGACCGCGGCAGCGGCCATCAGAGGAAAAACTCAACGAAGGACGGGCAATGAATCCCGAAGTCAGCAGCGGGCGCCGCCGGGCGATCCTGGCTCTGCTCGCATCGACGGTGCTGGTCGTGGTCATGGACCTCACCATCATCAACGTCGCGCTCAACCCCATCCAGCAGAGCCTCGATGCGACCAACGGCGAGCTCCAGTGGGCGCTGGACTCGTACCTGATCACCTTCGCGGCGTTCCTCTTCACCGGCGGCGTGTGCGCCGACCGGTTCGGCCGCAAGAAGACCCTGATCACCGGTCTCGTCCTGTTCGGTGTCAGCTCGGTGCTCGGCGCCTTCGCGACCGACATCGTCCAACTCATCATCTGGCGCGCCGTCATGGGCGTGGGCGCCGCCGTGGTTCCCACGGTCACCCTCGCCATCCTGATGAACGTCTTCCCGCCGGCCGAGCGCCCCAAGGCCATCGCGGGCTGGGCCGCGGCCGCCGGTGTGGCCATGGCGGTCGGTCCGGTCCTCGGCGGCGTGCTGCTCGAGGCGTTCTGGTGGGGCTCGATCTTCCTGATCAACGCCCCGCTCATCGCCATCGCCGTCGCCCTGATGATCGCGCTGGTCCCCGAGTCGAAGAACCCGGTCCGCACCGCGTTCGACCCGCTCGGCGTCCTGCTCTCGATCGTCTCCGTCGGCCTGCTGGTCTACGGCATCGTCCTCGCGGGCGAGGACGGCTGGACGAGCACCGGCGCGCTCGGCGCCATCGCGGGCGGCCTGGTCCTGCTCGTCGCGCTGGTCCTCTTCGAGAAGAGGATCGCCGCTCCCTCGCTCGACGTCAGCCTCCTGAAGAACGCGCGCTTCTCGGCCGGCACCGGCGCCATCGCCCTGTGCTTCTTCGCGCTCATCAGCTCGATCTTCATCTCGCAGTTCTACTTCCAGGCCGTCCTCGGCTTCTCGCCGCTGGAAGCCGGCCTGCTGGTCCTGCCCATGGGCATCGCCTCCATGGTCGTCTCGGCCCGCTGTCCCAAGCTCGTCATGAAGTTCGGCCCGCGCGCCGTGGTCGCCGCGGGTTCCACGGCCATCGCCCTGTCCGCCGTCGGCGCGGCCTTCTTCGACGCCGGTACGCCGACCTGGCTGCTGGTCGTCTCGCAGCTGGTCCTCGGCGTCGGCTGGGGCTCCATCATGGCTCCCGCCACCGCCTCGCTGATGTCCGTCGTGCCTCCGGTCAAGGCGGGCGCGGGCCAGGCGGTCTCGCAGACCGCCCGTCAGGTGGCAGGCGCCCTCGGCGTCGCGATCATCGGAAGCCTGCTCAGCTCGGGCTACCGCTCCTCGATCGGTGACGCGGTGAACGTCCTGCCGGAGGCCCTGCGCGAGGAGGCCGCCGGATCCATCGGCGGCACCGTGCGCGCCGTCCAGGCCGCGAAGCTGGGCGACCAGGCCCCGGCCCTGCTGGCCAAGGCCTCCGACGCCTACGTCAGCGGCATGCAGTCCACGCTGTTCGTGGTCGCCGGTGTCGCCCTCGTCTCGGCCCTCGTGGCCCTGCGCTGGCTCCCCAAGACCCCGCCGGCCCCGCCCGGACCCCCGCCGGGCGCGGCCGCCCCGGGTGCCACGGCCCCCGGCGCCACGGCGCCGGGTGCCACGGCACCGGGTACCCCCGCGGCCCCGCCCGCCCCGGCGAAGGACGAGGCGAGCCTCCGTCCCTGACCCGGCGCGCCGCGCCGCCCTTCAGTGCCCGTCTGCCCCTTTGGGGCCGGCGGGCACTGTCGTCACCCCACAAAACCGCCACCGCGCCCCACACGGCCGCGCCGTCGCCCCACCTCCGCGACGGCAGCCCTTCCCCCCACTTTTCGCGCCGCTAAACGGAACGCAACTGCCTTAATTTCAAGGCGTGTTGACCGCATCACGGACATGCACGGACAAGCCGTCCCGCCCCGCGCGGGCCGTCGAAGACCGATCCATCAGCGCTCAAGTGTTTCCACGTTATGTACAAACGGAGGGGGTTCTCATGGAGATGGGCAAGGGTTCCGGGCACATCGACGCGTCCCGTATGGACACCGTCGAGGCCGTATCGCAGTGGTTGCGCAGCGAGATCGCCGTACGGACGGGGCGGGCCCCCGACGAGATCCGCGACGACGACCTGTTCTCGACCGCCGGTATCGACTCGATCCGCGCGGTCGCCCTCATGGGCGACCTCTCGGAGCGGACCGGCACCCGGCTCTCCCCGGCGCTCATGTGGTCGCACCCCAGCATCGCGGCGCTCGCCGCCCGCGTCGTCGCGGGCGAGCCCGACGCGCCCGCCGAGCTGCCGGCCGCCTTGCGGGCCGCGTCCCGCGCGCACGAGCCGATCGCCGTCACGGGCATGGCGTGCCGCCTCCCGCAGGCCGAGGGCCTCGAGGAGTTCTGGGAGCTGCTGCGCTCGGGCACCGACGCGGTGAGCGAGGTTCCGGCCGACCGCTGGGACGCCGCCGCCTACCTGGACGCCAACCCGTCCGCCGCCGGCAAGATGGTGACCTCCCAGGCCGGTTTCCTGCGCGGCCCGGTGGACACCTTCGACCCCCTCTTCTTCGGCATATCCCCGCGCGAGGCGCAGGAGATGGACCCGCAGCAGCGGCTCTTCCTCGAAGTCGCCTGGGAGGCACTGGAGGACGCGGGCCTGTCCGACGGCCGGCTGTCCGGCACTGCGACCGGTGTCTTCGCCGGAGCGATCTGGCACGACTACGCCGACCTCGGCGCGGCCGACCCCGCCGGCGCCTCCCTGCACTCGGCCACCGGCCGGGCCCTGAACATGGTCGCCAACCGGCTCAGTTACGTGCTGGGGCTCACCGGCCCCAGCGTCGTCCTGGACTCGGCCTGCTCCTCGTCCCTGCTCGCGGTCCACCTGGCCTGCCAGAGCATCTGGTCCGGCGAGTCCGAGACCGCCATAGCGGGCGGGGTGAACCTGCTGCTGAGCCCGGAGACGATGGTCTCGCTCAGCAAGTTCGGCGGCCTCTCCCCGGACGGCCGGTGCAAGGCCTTCGACGCCCGCGGCGACGGCTTCGGCCGCGGCGAGGGCGCCGCGGCCATCGTCCTCAAACCACTGTCCAAGGCGCTGGCCGACGGCGACGACATCTGGTGCACGATCCGAGGTACGGCCACCAACAACGACGGCCTGAGCAACGGCCTCACCGCCCCCAACCCCCTCGCACAGGAGGCCGTGCTGCGCGCCGCCTGCCGCCAGGCGGGCATCTCCCCCGCCGAGGTCCAGTACGTCGAGACCCACGGCACGGGCACCGCGCTCGGCGACCCCGTCGAGGCCAGTGCGCTCGGCGCGGTCTACGGCCGCGGCCGCGACGTGGACGCACCGCTGCGCATCGGGTCGGTCAAGAGCAACATCGGCCACCTGGAGGCGGCCGCCGGCATCGCCGGCGTCGTCAAGACGGCACTGGCGCTGCGCCACCGCCGCATCCCGCCCAGCATCCACTTCGAGACGCCCAACCCGCACATCCCCTTCGACGAGCTCCGCCTGCGGGTCTCCGCGGCCGAGGAGCCGTGGCCCCTGACCGGGCCGGGCCCGGCCCGGGCGGGGGTGAGCGCCTTCGGCTGGGGCGGCACCAACGTGCACGTCGTGCTCGAGGCCGTCACCGCGCCGGCGCCGCTGACCCTGCGCGAGAGACCCGGCCCCGGCACCGAAGCCGTTTCCGCCGGCCACCGCCCGCAGCGCCCGCAGGTGGCCTTCGTATGCTCCCCGTACGGACAGCAGTGGATCGGGATGGCCCGCACCATGCTCCGTACCGAACCGGTCTTCCGCTCCGTACTCGAGGAGTGCGACCGCGAACTCACCCGGTACACCGGGTGGTCCCTGCTCGACGAGCTGCACGCCGACGAGGAGACCGCCCGCAGCGGCGACGTGGGCGTCATGCAACCCCTGCTCTTCGCCATCCAGGTCGGCATCGCCGCCTGGCTCGAGGCCGCCGGAGTCCGCCCCGACGCCGTCGTCGGCCACAGCCTGGGAGAAGTCGCCGCCGCCGTCATCGCCGGCATCCTCGACCTCCCCGACGCGGTGCGCCTCATCCACCACTACAGCGACCAGCAGCGCCGGGTCGCCGGCTCGGGCAGCGGAATGGCCGTCGTCGAGCTCTCCGCCACCGACGTCCAGCAGCGCCTCGACGACCGGATCGGCGGCCGGGACATCTCGGTCGCCACCCAGAACGGCCCGCGCACCACCGGCCTCGCGGGCCCGCGCGCCGCGCTGGAGGCCCTGGTCGCCGACCTGAAGGCCGAGGGCGTGCTCTGCGGCATGATCCGCGTGGACCTTCCCGCCCACAGCCCCGGCATCGACCCGATCACCGCCGATCTCGAGGCGGCCATCGGCACGCTCACCCCGCGGCCCGGCCGCATCCCGATGATCTCCTCCGTGACGGGCGAACCGCTCGACTGGCGGGAGGCCGACGCCTCGTACTTCGTCCGCAACCTGCGCCGGCCCGTGCTGCTGGCGCCCGCCACCGCCCACCTGCTGACCCACGGAACCGGCGTCCTGGTGGAGATCAGCGCCAACCCGGTGCTGGCCCCGGCGCTGCGCCAGTCCGCCGAGGAGTACGGCGACGGCACCGCGGCCGTACTGGCCACCATGCGCCGCGAGGGCGAGGACGACCGCGCGGGGCTGGTGGACACGCTCGCCGCCCTCGCCGGACTCGGCTTCGAGGTGCGGCTGCCGGGCGAACACCCGCCCGCAGCCGAGCTGTTCACCCTCTCCGCCCGCACCCCGCAGGCCCTGCGGGACCTTTCCCGCTCCGTGGCCGCCGCCCTCGCGGACGACGCCGCGCGCGACGCGGCCGACGGCCCTGCGGACGGCCCTGCGGACGGCCCTGCGGACAACAAGGCGGACTACAAGGCGGACAGCACCGCGGACGCCGCGCACGGCGCGGCCCGGCTCGCCGCCCTGGCCCGCGCGGCCCTGGAGCGGGCCCACCACCCCTACCGCCTCTCGCTCGTCGCCCGGGACACCGCCGAGCTCGCGGAGGCGCTGGCCGCCCACGCGGACGGCGAGCGGCCCCCGCAGCTGTACGAGGGCACGGGGCCCGCCGAGTCCCGGCCCAGGATTGCGTTCGTCTTCCCCGGCCAGGGCTCCCAGTGGATCGGCATGGGCCGCGAACTGCTGCGCACGCAGCCGGCGTTCGCCGCGTCCATCCGTACCACCGACGCCGCCGCCCGGGCCTGGATCGACTGGTCGATCGAGGCCGAGCTGTGCGCCGGCGAGGAGACCTCGCAGCTGACCCGCATCGACGTCGTCCAGCCCGTGCTGTTCGCCGTCGAGGTCGCGCTCGCCGCGCTGTGGCGCTCCTGGGGCATCGAGCCCGACGCGGTCATCGGGCACAGCATGGGCGAGGTCGCCGCCGCGCACGTCAGCGACGCGCTGGGCATCGAGGACGCGACCCGCATCATCTGCCGCCGCAGCCTGCTGCTGCGCCGCGCGGCCGGCCAGGGCGCCATGCTCGCGTGCGAGCTCACGATGGCCCAGGCCCGCGAGCTGCTCGCCGGCCAGGAACACCTGGTGTCGGTCGGCGTGAACAACAGCCCGCGCTCCACCGTGCTGTCCGGGGACCGCGACGCGCTCGCCGCGATCGCCGCCCGGCTGGAGGCCGACCAGGTCTTCTGCCGCTGGGTCAAGGTGGACGTGGCCTCGCACAGCCCCCAGATGGACCCGCTGCGCGAGGACCTGCTGTCCGCGCTGGACGGGATCGCCCCGCGGGCCGGAACCGTCCCCGTCTACTCGACGGTGACCGGCTCGGTGGCCTCCGGCACCGAGATGGACATCCGCTACTGGGCCGACAACCTGCGCGAGCCGGTGCTCTTCGCCGACCAGGTCGCCCGCCTCGTCGAGGACGGCGTGAGCGTGTTCATCGAGATGAGCCCGCACCCCATCCTGCTGCCCGCCGTGGAGCAGGTCGCCGCCGAGAGCGCTGCGGCCGTGGCCGCGCTGCCCTCGCTGCGCCGCCGCGAAGAGGAGCGCGACACCCTGCTCGGCTCGCTGGGCCGGCTGCACGTCCTGGGCGCACCGGCCCGCGTGGACCGCGCGCTGACCCCGGCCCCCGCCGGGGCGAAGCTGCCCCACTACCCGTGGCAGCGGGAGCGGTTCTGGATCGACGCCTCCGGCCCGGGCGCCGGCGCCACGGGCGGCCGGGCGCTGCGCCGCGGCCTGCTCGGCGAGCGCCTCGACTCCCCCGTCACCCCGGGAACGCACTACTGGCAGATGGACTTCGACGCGACGGCCGCCACCGCATCGGACCACCGGATCGGCGGGGCCGCGGTCCTGCCGGGTGCCGGATTCGCCGAGATGGCCCTCGCGATGTGCGCCCAGGTCCGGCCCGGCGAACCGCCCGTACTGGAGGACTTCGCCTTCCGGGAGCCGCTGATCCTGCCCGCACAGGGCGTGCGCCGGGTGCAGGCCGTACTGGAGGGCTCGGACGCCGAGCGGGCGCAGATCCGCTTCTTCGTCCGCGAGGACGACGGGCCGCTGTGCGTGGCCGAGACGCGGGTGCTGTTCGGCGCCGCGCAGGAGCCGGGCGAGCCCTGCGATCCGGCCGCGCTGGCCGGGCCGCTGACCGAGAGCCTGGAGGGACCGGCCTACTACCGGGCGCTCGCCGCCTGCGGCCTGGGCTACGGGCCCGCCTTCCAGGGGATCACCGGTCTCTCGCGCGGCGAGGGCGCGGCCCTGGCCCGGATCGCCCCGGACCCGGCCGCCCTGCCCGCCGACCCCGGCTACCGGGTGCACCCCTCGCTGCTCGACTCCGCCCTGCAGTGCGCCGTGGCCCCGCTGCTGGGCGCCGCGTGGGGCGAGGGCGTCACCCAGTGCTTCGTCAGCGAGTCCATCGGCCGGCTGACGGTGTACGGAGCCCTCTCGGGCGAGCTGTGGGCGCACGCGCAGTGCGAGCCGGCCGGCGACGACCGGCACTGGCGGGCCCGCGTACGGGTCCTGTCCGCCGAGGGCGCCCTGCTGGCCGAGGCGCAGGACCTGCGGGTCGTCCGGCTGGATTCCGTACCCGTCCTGGCCGCGGACCAGGACGACGCGCAGAGCGGACCGGCGGACGGGGCGAGCGCCGCCGCCCTGGCCGAACTGCCCGTGGCGCAGCGGCGGGCCGCGTTCGAGACCGCCGTCCGGGAGATCACCGCGCAGGTGGTCAAGCTCCCCGCCCGCCGCATCGACCCGGACACCCCGCTGCGCTCGCTCGGCATCGACTCGCTGATGTCGCTGGAGCTGCGCAACCGCCTGGAGGCGGCCTTCGGCGTGGAGCTGTCGGCCACGCTCATCTGGAACTACCCGACGGTACGCGACATCGCGCCGTTCCTGGCCGGCAAGGCGGGCATCGCCCTCGACGGCGACGAGGCGCCCGGGCAGAGCCCCGACGCCGGGGCCCCGGACCTGCCCGCGGCGGCGGACGGCGCAGCAGACCCGGAGAGCCTCGAGGCCCTCCTCGAACGTGAACTCGCGGAACTGAGCGAGCGGATGGAGACCTTCTAGTGAGCAGCAGCACCGCCGGGGCCGCCCCGGCCGAAGACCGCTCCGGGGACGCCCTCGTCAAGGCGCTGTCCGCCGTCCGCACGCTGCGGGGCCGGCTGGACGCGCTGGAGCAGAAGCGCCACGAGCCCATCGCCATCGTCGGCATGGGCTGCCGACTGCCGGGCGGGGTCGGCTCGCCCGCCGACTTCTGGCAGATGATCAGTTCCGGCACGGACGCGATCACCCGGGTGCCGGGCGAGCGCTGGGACGCCGACGCCTTCTACGACCCCGACCCGAACGCCCCGGGCCGCACCACCATGCGCTTCGGCGGGTTCATCGACGGGGTGGACCGCTTCGACCCGTACTTCTTCGGCATCTCCCCGCGCGAGGCCGCGCGCATGGACCCCCAGCAGCGGCACTTCCTGGAGGTGGCGTGGGAGGCCCTGGAGGACGCGGGCCTGCCCCGGGAGAAGCTCCAGGGCAGCGCGACGGGCGTGTTCGTCGGCGCCAACGCCAGCGACTACCTCCAGATGCAGCTGGAGGACCCGGCGGGGCTCGACACGTACACCGTCGTCGGCGGTACCAACTGCATCATCTCCAACCGGCTCTCGTACCAGCTCGACCTGCGCGGCCCGAGCATGACGGTCGACACGGCCTGCTCGTCCTCGCTGGTGGCCGTGCACCTGGCCTGCCAGTCCCTGCGCACCCAGGAGTGCTCCACCGCGGTCGCGGCCGGGATGAACCTGATCCTGTCGCCGACGATGACGATCGCCCACTCCAAGGGCCTGCCGCTGGCCCCCGACGGCCGCTGCAAGACCTTCGACGCCCGGGCCGACGGCTACACCCGGGGCGAGGGCGTCGGCGTGCTCGTCCTCAAGCGGCTCTCGGACGCCACCCGGGACGGCGACCGGATCTGGGCCGTCATCCGCGGCTCCGCCGTCAACCAGGACGGCCTGACCAACGGCCTGACCGCGCCCAGCGGCCTGTCCCAGCGCGACGTCATCAAGGCGGCGCTGCGCTCGGCCCGGCTGGAGCCCTCTCAGGTCACCCTGCTGGAGGCGCACGGCACCGGCACCAGCCTCGGCGACCCGATCGAGGTCGAGGCGCTGCAGGAGGTGTACGGGGCCGCGGACGCGGGCGGCGGGAGCTGCGCGCTCGGCTCGGTGAAGACCAACATCGGCCACCTGGAGGCGGGCGCCGGACTGGCCGGCCTGATCAAGGTGGCGCTGAGCATCCACCACCGGGCCATCGCGCCCCACCTCCACCTGGAGGAGGTCAACCCGCACATCTCGCTCGCCGGCGGACGGCTGCGCATCCCGACCGAGGCGGCGAGCTGGGACGTGCCCGCCGAGCGGCGGCACGGCGCCGTCAGCTCCTTCGGCGCGGGCGGCACCAACGCCCATGTCGTGCTGGGCCCGGCCCCGCAGCAGGAGGCCGCCGCGCAGGCCGGGGCCGCCGCGCAGGCTCCGGCCTCCGGAGTGCCGCAGGCCGCGGACGGCCCCTGGCTGCTGCCGGTCTACGCGGGCACCGCCGAGGCGCTGGTCCCGATGGCCCGCGCCTGGCGCGACCACCTCCAGGCCGAGGACACGCGCCGGGAGCCGTTCTCGGCGCTGGTGCACGCCGCCTCCACCCGGCGCACCCGGCACCCGCACCGGCTCGCGGTCGCGGCGAGCTCGCACGCCGAGGCCGCCGAGCGGCTGGACATGTGGCTGGCGGACAAATCCCCGGCCGCCGTGGTCACCGGCCGCACCGGCCGCGACATCAGCGACAAGGTCGTCTTCGTCTTCCCCGGCCAGGGCGCCCAGCGGGCCGGGATGGGCCGTGAACTGATGCGCGTCTGCCCGGTGTTCAGGGCCGCCGTGACCGAGTGCGACGAGGCCTTCAAGCGCTGGACCGACGGCGGGTTCTCCGTCATCGACACGATCATGGGGCTGGAGGACGGGGCGCCGCTGGAGCGGATCGACGTCATCCAGCCGGCCCTGTTCGCCCTCGCGGTCGGACTCTCCGCCCGGGCCCGGGCCTTCGGCGTCACACCCGACGCGGTGGTCGGCCACAGCATGGGCGAGGTCGCCGCCGCGTACGTGGCCGGCGTGCTGAGCCTGGACGACGCGGCCCGGATCATCTGCCGCCGCAGCTTCCTGCTGCGCCGCATCAGCGGTCAGGGCGCGATGCTGGTGGTGGGCCTGCCCTTCGACCAGGCCACCGAGCTCGTCGCGGACCACAGCGACCGGGTCTCGGTCGCGGTCAGCAACAGCCCCACCTCCACGGTGCTCTCCGGAGACCCGGACGTGCTGGCCGGGCTCGCGCAGTTGCTGGGGGCCCGCAACGTCTTCTGCCGCCACGTCAAGGTGGACGTGGCCTCGCACAGCCCGCAGGTCGACGCGCTGCGCGAGGACCTGCTGGCCGAGCTGGAGGGCATCGAGCCCCGCGCGGGCACGGTGCCGGTCCTGTCGACCGTCACCGGCGAGTGGTGCGACGGCTCCGGTTTCGACGCCGCGTACTGGGCGGGCAACCTGCGCGAGCCGGTGCTCTTCTGGGACGCCGTGGGCGCGCTCATCGACAGCGACCACGGGGTGTTCGTCGAGATGAGCCCGCACCCGACGCTGCTGTCCGCCGTCGAGCAGGCCTTCGAGCACTCCGGCCGCGAGGGGCTGGCCCTGCCGTCCATGCGGCGCGACGAGCCGGAGCCGCACGGCCTGCTGGAGGTCCTGGGCGCCCTGCACGCGCACGGTCTGCCCACCCGGCTGGCCGACCTGCTCCCGGCGGCGCCCGCCCGCCCCGTACCGCTGCCCGCCTACACCTGGCAGCACGAGAGCTTCTGGTTCCGCCCCTCGGGCGCGGCCGGCCCGGTGCCACAGGGCGCCCGCGCCGCCGCGGAGCCCGGGCCCGATGCCGCGGAGGGGCGCGGGCAGCAGCCCGCCCTGGTGGCGGCGGTGGCCGCGGCCGAGCCCGGAGAGGCCCGCGCCGAACTGGTCCGCGACCAGGTCGCCGCGGCGGTGGCCGGGACCCTGGAACTGAGCTCCGACCGGGTCGACCGGACGGCCGGCTTCTTCCAGATGGGCATGGACTCCACGCTCGCCCGCGATGCGCGACTGCGGCTGGAGGCCCTGATCGGGCGCCGCCTCCCGGCGACCGTGATGTTCGAACACCCGTCGGTGGAGGCGCTGTCCGCGCACCTGCTGACGCTGGCGGAGCGGGCGGCGGCAGAGGCCGGCCCGCGGACCCCGGCGGCCCCCGCCGCCCCGGCCCCCGCCGCACCCGCCGTCATCCCCTCACCGCAGGCGCCTTGCGACCCGTCCGGGTCCGCGGACGGCACATCCCTCGACGACCTTTCCGAAGCCGAACTCCTCGCCGTGCTGGCCGCGGAGTCCGGTTCCCCGACGCCCGCAGCCGGAGGAGCCCGATGACCGACACCGACCACGAGCGGCAGAACGTACTCGCCCGGAGCGTGCGGGAGATCCGCCGCCTGCGCACCGAGCTCGACGCCGCCGAACGCGCCCGCACCGAACCGATCGCCATCGTCGGCCTGGCCTGCCGGATGCCCGGCGGCGCCGAGACGCCCGAGGAGTTCTGGGAGTTCCTGAGCTCGGGCCGCGACGGCATCCGCGAGGTGCCCGAGGACCGCTGGGACACCGCCCGGCACGGCAGCCGCCTGGGCGGCTTCCTCGACCGGGTCGACGGGTTCGACGCCCCGTTCTTCGGGATCTCGCCGCGCGAGGCCGCCACCTTGGACCCGCAGCAGCGCCTGCTGCTGGAGGTGGGCTGGGAGGCGCTGGAGCACGCGGGCATCTCGCCGGCCGGCCTGAGCGGCTCGGACACCGGGGTGTACTTCGGCGTCACCACGTACGACTACGTGCAGAGCCAGATGCAGCAGATCGACCCGGCCGAGCTGGAGGCGTACAGCCTCACCAGCAACGCCTCCACCTTCGCGGCCGGCCGGTTCTCGTACTGGCTGGGCCTGCAGGGCCCGAGCCTGTCCGTCGACACCGCCTGTTCGTCCTCGCTGGTCGGCATGCACCTGGCGTGCCAGAGCCTGCGCGCCGGCGAGACCGGCATGGCGCTGGCGGGCGGGGTCAACGTCCTGCTGTCGCCGGAGTGGTTCACCATCGCCGACAAGGCGAACATGCTGGCGCCCGACGGCCACTGCAAGACCTTCGACTCCCGCGCCGACGGCTACGTGCGCAGCGAGGGCTGCGGCGTCGTCGTCCTCAAGCGGCTCTCCGACGCGCAGGCGGCCGGTGACCGCGTCCTCGGCGTCATCCGCGGCTCCGCCGTCAACCAGGACGGCCGCAGCAGCGGCATCACCGTCCCGAACGCCGCCGCCCAGCAGGACGTCATCCGTGCGGCGCTGGCCTCGGCGCGCGTGGAGCCCGCGCAGATCGGCTACGTGGAGGCGCACGGCACCGGAACCCCGCTGGGCGACCCGCTGGAGCTGCGCGCCCTGGACGCCGTACTGGGCGGCCGCGCACCGGGCGAGGAGCTGGTCGTCGGCTCGGTCAAGAGCAGCATCGGGCACCTGGAGCCCGCCGCCGGCATCGCCGGGCTGATCAAGGTCGTGCTCGCGCTGCAGCACGAGGAGATCCCGGCGCAGCTGAACCTGCAGGAGGTGAACCCGGAGATCGGCATCGAGGACCTCTCGGTGACCTTCCCGCGCACCGCCGTGGCCTGGCCGCGCGGTGACAAGCCCCGCCTGGCGGGCATCAGCTCCTTCGGCGCGAGCGGCACCAACGCCCACCTCGTCGTCGAGGAGGCGCCGGCCGCCCCGGCCGCCGCCGCCCCGGCCGCCGGGGGCGAGCGCTCCGCGCAGCTGCTGGCCCTGTCCGCCAAGAGCCCGGCCGCCCTCGCCGACCTGGCCGCGCGGCACGCCGCGTACCTGGACGGGCCGGACGCGGCCCCGCTCGCCGACGTCTGCCACACGGCCGCCACCGGCCGCGCCCCGCTGGCCCACCGGCTGACCGCGGTCGCCGGATCCGCCGGGGAGATGCGGGAGAAGCTGGCCGCGTACGCGCCCGGCGCGATCCTGCCGGCGGGCGTCCGCACGGGCCACGTGCCCGGCGGTGCGCAGCCGAAGGTGGCCTTCCTGTTCACCGGCCAGGGTGCGCAGTACCCGGGCATGGGCGCGGGCCTGTACGCGAGCGAGCCGGTCTTCCGGGACGCGATCGACCGCTGCGACGCCATCGTCTCGGAGCTGACGGACCGCTCGCTGCTCTCCGTGCTGCACCCGGCGCCCGCCGACGCCGCGCTGGTGGACGAGACCCGCTGGACCCAGCCGGCCCTGTTCGCCGTCGAGTACGCGCTCGCGGAGCTGTGGCGCTCGTGGGGCATCACGCCGGGCGCCGTGCTCGGCCACAGCATCGGCGAGATCGTCGCGGCCTGCGTGGCGGGCGTGCTGTCCCTGGAGGACGCGCTGACCCTCGCCGTGCGCCGCGGCAGCATGATGCAGGAACTGTCGGTGGAGGGCGCCATGGCGGCGGTCTTCACCACCGAGGAGCAGCTCGCGAAGGCGCTGGCGCCGTACGAGGGCGAGCTGTCGGTGGCGGCCGTCAACGGCCCCGAGTCGCTGGTCGTCTCCGGCGGCGCCAAGGCGCTGGACGTGCTGCTGGCCGATCTGGCCGGGGCGGGCGTCAAGTCCAAGCGGCTCACGGTCACCCGCGGCTTCCACTCGCCGCTGATGGACCCGGTGCTGGACGAGTTCGAGGCCGCGGCGGCCGCCCTGACCTACGCGGCCCCGCGCATCCCGGTCGTCTCCAACGTCACCGGGGAGCCGCTGACCGGCCCGCAGGCCTTCTCGGCGGGCTATCTGCGCGAGCACATCCGCCGCCCCGTGGACTTCCTACGGGGCATGAGCGCCCTGCACGGGCTGGGCTTCCACGTGTTCGTGGAGACCGGCCCGCAGCCCGCGCTGTCCGGCATGGCCAAGCGGTTCCTGCCCGCGGACGACGGCGGACGGGCCCCGGTCTTCCTGCCGTCCCTGCGCAAGGGCCATGACGACGGCCGGGTGGCGCTGGACAGCCTGGGCGCCCTGTACGCGCTGGGTGCGCCGGTGGACTGGTCCGCGTACGACGCGGGCCGGGGCCGGCGGCGCGCCGCGCTGCCGACGTACCCCTTCCAGCGCACCCGTCACTGGTTCACGCCCAGCGCCCGCCCGGCACGCGCCGCGGCCGCCCCGGACGGGGCCGCCTCCGCCCGCCTGCTGGGCGAGCGCGTGCCCTCGCCGCTGGACTCCACCCAGTACGCCGCGGTGCTCGACACCACCGCCCACCCCTGTCTGGGCGACTGTGTGATGGACGGGCTGCCCGTCGTCAACATCGGCGTCTACCTGGAGTCGGCCCTGCAGGCCGCGCGGGCCGACGGCGGCGGCGCGGGCGCGCTGATCGAGGAGTGCCTGGTCCTGCAGAGCATGATCCTCGACGAGGACCAGCGGGCCCGGGTGCAGCTCGTCCTGGACCCGGCTCCCGGCGGCCGCACCGCGTACCGCTTCTACTCCGCCCGGCGCGACGGCGTCGGCTGGCTGCTGCACTCCCAGGGCAAGCTGACCGAACTCCCCGCGGGCGCACCGGCCGTGACCGACCTGGACGCGCTGCGCGCCCCGCTCGCCGAGGAGACCACCGGCGAGGAGTTCTACCGCCGGATGTGGCGCCGCAAGCTGTACCTGGGCCCCACCGCCCAGTGGATCGAGCACGTGTGGAGCGGCGAGGGCGAGGCCGTCGCGAGGATGCGCGCCCCGCGCCCGGGCGAGGCCGACGGCTACCGGCTGCACCCCGGCCAGACCGACGCGCTGTTCCAGTCCCTGTTCGCCTGCCTCCCCGACGGCACCCCGGCGGACGCCACCTTCATGCTGGTGGGCATCGACCGGTTCGCCTTCCACGGCTTCTCCGGGGCGCAGGGCGAGACGTACTGCCGGGTGCGGCTGCTGCCGTCGCCCGACCCGCAGGGGATGCTGCTCGCCGAGGCCGCGCTGTACGACGCCCAGGGCCGCACGGTGGTCGAGGCCACCGGGGTGTGCCTGCGCCGCGCCGAGAAGGACCAGCTGCTGCGCACCGACGGCGCGGCCGCCCCGGCCGCCCGGGCGCTGCCCGCCGCGGCCCCGCCGGCCGCGGCCGGCGCACCGCAGTCGCTGGACGCCGCGGGCGTACGGGAGCTGCTGACGGCGACGGTCGCCCGCGCGCTGGGCACCTCCCCGGACGCGGTCGACCGCGAGGAGCCGCTGCAGAACCTCGGCCTGGACTCGCTGATGGCCCTGGAGGTCAAGGAGGCGCTGTCCGCCGCGCTCGGGGTCTCGCTGCCGCTGGTGGCCTTCCTGGAGGGCCGCAGTGTCAGCACGCTCGGCGACCAGATCCTCTCCACGCTCGGCACCCCCGAGGAAACCCCGGCCGGCGCGGGCGCCCGGGACGCCGCGCCGGCGGCCGCCACGGGCGGCGGCCGGCTGCCGGAGCTGGTCCGCGACGAGGCGGCCCGCTACGAGCCGTTCCCGCTGACCGACCTCCAGCAGGCCTACCTGGTGGGCCGCTCCAGCGCCTTCGAACTGGGCAACGTCTCCACGTACTTCTTCATCGAGGTCGACCTCGACGGGGTGGACGTGGAGCGGCTGCAGGACTCGCTGCGCCTGATGATCGACCGGCACGACATGCTGCGCGCCGTGATGACCGAGGACGGCTACCAGAAGGTGCTGCCCGAGGTCGCCCCGTACGAGATCCGCACGACCGATCTGCGCGGCTGCGCCGAAGCCGAGCGCACCGCGCGGCTGGCCGAACTCCACGACGAGGTCGCCCGGCAGGTCTTCGACACGGCGGTGTGGCCGCTGTTCGACATCCGCGCCACGCGCGTCACCGAGGGCCGCACCCGCCTGCACATCGGACTCGACGCGCTGATCATCGACGCGTGGAGCACCTCGATGCTGTTCCGCGAGTGGGCCGCCGCCTACCGCGGCGAGGCCGGCACGCTGCCCGAGGTCCCGCTCACCTACCGGGACTACGTGGTGACGGCCAAGGCGGTCGAGGAGACCGAGCTGCACGCCACGTCGCTCGCCTACTGGCGCGAGCGGCTCGACACCCTGCCGCCGGCCCCGGAGCTGCCGCTGGCCGCCGACCCGGGCTCCCTGGAGGCGCCGGCGTTCACCCACCGCTCCAGCCGGATCGAGGCCGAGGACTGGTCCCGGTTCAAGGCGTACGCCTCGGCGGCCGGCGTCACCCCGTCGGCCGCGCTGTGCACGGCGTACTCCCAGGTCCTGGCCTCCTGGAGCAAGTCCGCCCACTTCACGCTGAACGTGCTGTTCTTCAACCGGCTGCCGCTGCACGAGCAGGTCGGCAGCGTGCTCGGCAACTTCAGCGCCACCACCCTGCTGGAGATCGACTCCACCGCCTCGGTCGCCTTCGGCGAGCGGGCCGGGCGCATCCAGCGCCAGCTGTGGAACGACCTGGAGCACAGCCACGTCAGCGGTGTCGCGGTGCTGCGCGAGCTCAACCGGGCCCGCGGCGGCAACGCCCGCGCCAACATGCCGGTCGTCTTCGCCAGCACCGTCAACTTCGCGGCCAAGGAGGACTCCGCGGCCTCGATGGGCCTGGCCCAGCACCTCACCTCCATCGGCGAGGGCGGCGAGGAGGTCTCCAGCTCGATCCGCACCCCGCAGGTGTGGCTCGACCACCAGGTGGTCGAGGACGCCGGGGCGCTGATCGTGAACTGGGACGTCATCGAGGAACTCTTCCCCGCCGGGATGATCGACGCGATGTTCGGGGCGTACCTCGACGTGCTGCGCGGCCTGTGCGTCGAGGAGGACGCCTGGCGCCGCCCGGCGCCCGCCCTGGCCCCGGCCGCGGAGCTCGACGTGCGCCGCTCCGTCAACGCGACCGCCGGTCCGCTGCCCGCGGGCCTGCTGCACGAGCCGTTCGCCGCGCAGGCCGCCGCGCACCCCGAGCGGGTCGCGGTGATCGCCCCCGGCCGCGAGCTCACGTACGGCGAACTGGACGGGCACACCGACCGGCTGGGCCGCTGGCTCCTGGACCGGGGCGCAGGCCCCGGCACCTTCGTCGGCATCGTGATGGAGAAGGGCTGGGAGCAGGTCGCCGCCACCCTCGGCGTGCTGAAGGCGGGCGCCGCCTACGTGCCCATCGACGCCGGGGTGCCCGCCGAGCGGCTGCGGCTGCTGTGCGAGAAGTCGGGCATCCGCCTCGTCCTGACGCAGAGCCGCGTCGAGGCCGACATCCAGTGGCCGCAGGGGACCGTACGGCTGAGCGTGGACGGCCCCGCGGCCCTGGCCGTGCCGGCCGGCGCCCTGCCCGCCTCGGCCGCCCGCCCGGACGACCTCGCGTACGTCATCTTCACCTCCGGCTCCACCGGTACGCCCAAGGGCGTGATGATCGAGCACACGGGCGCCCTGAACACCTGCCTCGACATCAACGAGCGGTTCGGCATCACCCACGAGGACCGGGTCCTGGCCCTGTCCGCGCTCAACTTCGACCTGTCGGTGTACGACGTGTTCGGCATCCTCGCCGCCGGCGGCGCGATCGTGCTGCCGGCCCCGGACGCCCACCGCGAGCCCGGCCGCTGGGCCGAGCTGGTCACCGCGCACGGGGTCACCGTGTGGAACAGCGTGCCGACGCTGATGGAGATGTTCACCGAGCACGCGCTGGCCGCCGGGCTGACCGGGACCCTGCCGCTGCGCACGGTGATGATGAGCGGGGACTGGATCCCGCTGACGCTCCCCGAGCGCATCGCCGCGCTGGTGCCCGAGGCGGCCGTGTGGAGCCTGGGCGGGGCGACGGAGGCGTCGATCTGGTCGATCGCGCACCACGTGACCGGCGAGGCCGACCCGTCGCTGACCTCCGTCCCCTACGGCAAGCCGTTGCTGAACCAGCAGTTCCACGTACTGAACGAGGCCATGCAGCCCAGCCCCGTGTGGGTGCCCGGCCAGCTCTACATCTCCGGCGCGGGCCTGGCCCGCGGCTACCTGGGCGACGAGGCCAAGACCCGGGCGGCGTTCCTGCGCCACCCGGCCACCGGGGAGCGGCTGTACCGCACCGGCGACCTGGGCCGCTACCTGCCGGACGGGAACATCGAGTTCCTCGGCCGGGAGGACTTCCAGGTCAAGATCCAGGGATACCGGATCGAGCTCGGCGAGATCGAGGCCGCGCTGCTGGCCTGCGACGGGGTGCGCGCCGCAGTCGCCTCGGCGGTCGGCGAACGCCAGGGCGCCAAGCGCCTGGTGGCCTACGTCGTCCTCGACGAGGACCGCACCTGCGAGGTGACGCCCGAGCTGCTCGCGAAGACGATCGGCGCGGCCCTGCCCTCGTACATGGTCCCGCAGTACATCCTGATCCTCGACGAGCTGCCGCTGACCGCCAACGGCAAGGTCGACCGCTCCTCGCTGCCGGTGCCCGGCGCCGAGGCCGCCGACGGCGACGCGGCGCAGGCCCCCCGGGACCTGACGGAGGGCGCACTCGCCGCGATCTGGGCCGAGTTCTTCCCCGGGACCGGCTTCGGCGTGCACACCGACTTCTTCGCCCTGGGCGGCAACTCGCTGCTCGCGGTCCGGCTGATGGCCGAGATCAGGGCCCGGCTCGGCTGTTCGCTGCCGCTGTCGACCCTGTTCGCCCGTCCGACGATCGCCCTGCTCGCCGCGGCGATCCGGGAGGCCGGCGGATCGGTGCGCCGCACCGCCCTGGTGCCCGTCCGCACCGGGGGCGCGCAGACCCCGCTGTTCTTCGTCCACCCGGTCGGCGGCGACGTGCTCTGCTACGGCGAACTGGCCGGCCTGCTCGGTGAGGACCAGCCGTTCTACGCCCTGCAGGTGCCGGACGACGAGGTCCTGGAGACCGTGCCCGAACTGGCCGCGCACTACGTGGCCGCCCTCACCGCCGCGGTGCCGCAGGGCCCGTACCGGCTCGGAGGCTGGTCCATGGGCGGGGTCATCGCCCTGGAGATGGCCCAGCAGCTGACCGCCGCGGGGCACGAGGTCGAACACCTCGCGGTGATCGACCTGCTCGAGCCCCCGGGCCCGGCGCCGGAGCGGGAGCGGATCGACGACGCCGTGCTGCTCTCGTGGTTCGGCCGGGACCTGGCCGGCCTGGCCGGGATCGCCTGGGAGCCCGACCCCGAGCCGCTGCGCGCCGCGGACTGCCCCGATACGGCCTTCGGGATCCTCTACGCCCAGGCCGCCGAGCAGGGCGTCCTGCCCGCGGGCATCGGCCTCGAGGTGTTCGGTGAGATCTACACCCGTTTCGCCCGCAACTTCCGGGCCCTGCTGTCCTACGCGCCGCAGCCGTACGCGGGAGCGACCGCGTTCCTGCGCGCCGAGGACGGCTCCACGGACGAGGCGGTCGCCGCCTGGTCCCAGCTGTTCCCCTCCGGTTTCCACTACGTCGCGCTGCCGGGCGACCACTACACGGTCATGCAGTCTCCGCGCCTGCGGCTGCTGGCCGACCAGCTCTCCCTCTGGCTCGCCGGCTCGGCGGCCCGACCCCTCGAAGGAATACAGTCATGACGCTGAAGTTCGGTGCTTTCATTCCTCCGTTCCACTCCCTGGGCGAGGACCCCACCACCGCCTTCTGGCGGGACCTGGACCTCATCCACTGGCTCGACGAGCTCGGCCTCGACGAGGCCTGGGTGGGCGAGCACCACTCGGGCGGCTGGTCCACGGTCAGCTCCCCGGAGGTCTTCCTCGCCGCCGCGGCCGAACGCACCCGCCGCATCAAGCTCGGCACCGGCGTGGTGAGCCTGCCCTACCACCACCCGCTGACCGCCGCCAACCGCATCGTGCAGCTGGACCACCAGAGCGGCGGGCGGGCCATGTTCGGCATGGGCGCCGGGGTCTCGCCCGCCGACGCCCACATGATGGGCATCTCCGCCGGTGACCAGCGCCGCATGATGGCCGAGTCGCTGGAGGCGCTGGTGCGCCTGTTCAAGGGCGACGAGCCGGTCACCATGAAGACCGACTGGTTCGAGCTGCGCGACGCCATGCTGCACCTGCGCCCGTACACCAAGCCCCGGTTCGACATGGCCGTCGCCAGCGCCGGCACCGAGCGCGGCATGCGCCTGGCGGGCCAGTACGGCCTGGAGGCGCTGACCTTCGCGGGCCGCCCGGGCATGTCCGAGCCGCCGCTGGCCCAGCTGTGGGCCGCCGGCGAGGAGGAGGCCGCCAAGTACGGCCAGACCGTGGACCGCTCCAAGTGGCGCGTGGCGATCTGCGTGCACATCGCGGAGACCCGCGAGGAGGCCCTCGACCAGGTCCGCGCCGGGATGAGCCACTGGTTCCGCGAGTACGTGCGCGACACCGTCGGCGCCTCCGCGAAGCTGCCCGAGGGCCGCGAGGCCGAGGTGGCCGTCGAGACCCACACGGCGATCATCGGCTCCGTCGAGGACGCCATCGAAGGCATCGAGCGCATGCAGCGCGAGAGCGGCGGCTTCGGCACCCTGCTGGTCAACACCCAGGACTGGGCCACCCGCGAGCAGACCAAGCGCAGCTACGAGCTCCTCGCCCGCTACGTGGCACCGCACTTCACCGGCGCCCTCGACAGCCGCCGCGCGTCGCAGAAGTGGGTCTCGGAACACAAGGACGGCTTTGCCGCACAGGCCCGGGAGGCCGCGGCCCAGGCCACGGCCTCCCGCTGACCCCACCACGGACGGAGTGTTCATGCCGACCCAACTGCAAGAGAAGTGGCCCGCCGTCGACGGGGCGACTTTCAAGGAAGCCATGTCCCTGCTGGCGGCGCCGCTGACCGTGGTCACCACGCGTGACGCGACGGGTCAGCCCTGGGGGTTCACCGCCAGCGCGGTGACCTCGGTGTCACTGGAGCCGCCCCTCGTGCTGGTCGGCATCGCGCACACCTCCAGCTGCCACGAGGCGCTGACGCAGGTCCCCGAGTTCGTGATCAACGTGCTCGGGGACGAGCACCGCGACCTCGCGGGCCGCTTCGCCACCAGCGGCGTCGACCGGTTCGCCGGTGCGCCGCTGGAGGAGTGGCCGGACAGCCCCGGCCTGCCGCACGTGCCCGACGCGCTCGCCCTGCGGTGCGCGCTCGCGGACCGGATCACCCTGGGCGACCACGACCTGCTGGTCGGCCGGGTACTGGACGTCCGGCTGGCGGGCTCGGGCCGGCCGCTGCTGTGGTACCAGCGGGCCTTCCGGACCGCGACCTGACCCCGCGGCCGCCCGGCGTGATCCGCCGGGCGACCGCGGACAAACGTGGAGCCGGGCCGGGTGATCCCCGCCCCGGCTCCACTGCGTTGCGGTCTCGCATAGTGCCTGCTTTGGCTGGTGACTATCCGATGGTGAGGAAGGCGTTCCAGCCGTCCTCGTCCCTGCCGGACGCGGGCCCGAGGGTGGCGGTGCCGCCTTGGTAGAGCCACTGGCTCATCCCCCGGACTCCTGCAGGAACCTGGCGTATAACATCTGAGCCATATAGCATTAAAGCCATGACCGGTGAGCGGTACACCATCGAGATCGAGCCCGAGGTCCGCCTCTGGCTGGAGAACCTACCCGCCCACCACTACGTGATAGCCGAGCAGAAGGTCGACCGCCTCGCGGAGAATGCAACCACCCTCGGCGAGCCCTACACCCGCCACCTCGGCGGCAAGCTCCGTGAGCTGCGTTTCGACCTCGGCAGCAACACTCAGCGCATCACCTACTGGCTCGCCCCCCGACCGTCGTGTCGTACTGCTGACCGTCTTCCGCAAGACGAAGATGCGCGAGACGGCAGAGGTGGAGCGCGCCCACGCTGTTCAGGCCGCATGCGAGGCCAGCCACGCGCCGGCCACCGAACACGACATCTACAGCCGCCCGATCAAGGAGGAACTGCGATGAACCACGCCGAGTGGAAGACCCGCCGCCACCGCAAGCTCCTCGGCGAAGCGGTCGAGAACGACACCGAATACGACCGCCTGTACGAGGAGGCCGAACTAGCCCATGATCTCGGCCAGCTGGTGTACGACCGGCGCACGGCCCTGGGCCTGTCCCAGACCGAACTCGCCGAACGCTGCGGGATGAAGCAGCCCCAGATCTCCCGGATCGAAGGCGGCGGCACCGTACCCACCATCCCTCTCCTGCGACGCCTGGCACGCGCCCTCGAAGCCGACCTGACCATCGAGCTCACCCCACACCACCAAGCGGCCTGAGCGGTCTCCCGATACCCGGCCTGCCGCACGTCCTCGCCGCACTCGCCCTGCGCTGCGCGCTCGCGGACCGGATCACCCTGGGCGACCACGACCTGCTGGTCGGCCGCGTCCTGGAGGTGCGCCTGGCGGGCTCGGGCCGCCCGCTGCTCTGGTACCAGCGGGCCTTCAGGACCGCCACCTGACCCCACGCCCCCTCGGCGCAACCCGCCGGGCGGGCGCGGACAAACGTGGAGCCGGGACGGGTGACCCCCGTCCCGGCTCCACTGCGTTGCGGGCTTGCTGTGACTGGCGGCTATCCGATGGTGAGGAAGGCGTTCCAGCCGTCCTCGTCCCTGCCGGACGCGGGGCCGAGGGTGGCGGTGCCGCCCTGGTACCGCACCAGCCCGGCCAGCAGCCGTGAAGTGAAGTCGACGACGGAGGCGTCCCGCTCCCTCTGGTCGATGCGCATCAGGGCGAGATCCCCCGCGTCGCGGCGCCGCAGCCGTAGCGCGCGGACGGCGTCGAGCCTGCGGATGGTCGCGGCGGGATGGTGGAGCAGTTCGCTGAAGGGCACGTCCTCGTAGGCCGTAGGCATGACATCCGCAGTAGTTCGGATGTCATGCCTACGGCCTACCGGCCAGCGACCGGGCCGGACGGACACCCGTCCGGGCTCAGAGCGGCAGGTTCCCGTGCTTGCGGCTCGGCTGCGTTGCGTTCTTGGCGGCCAGCATGTCGAGGGTGGCGATCAGGCGGGAGCGGGTTTCGGCCGGGTCGATGACGTCGTCCACCAGGCCGCGTTCGGCGGCGTAGTAGGGGTGCATCAGCTCCGCCTGGTACTCCTTGATCCGCTGCGCCCGGGTCGCCTCGGGGTCGGCGGAGGCGGCGATTTCCTTGCGGAAGATCACGTTCGCTGCGCCCTCCGCGCCCATCACCGCGATCTCGTTCGACGGCCAGGCCAGGGCCACGTCCGCGCCGATCGAGCTGGAGTCCATCACGATGTACGCGCCGCCGTACGCCTTGCGCAGGACCAGGCTGATCCGCGGCACCGTGGCGTTGCAGTACGCGTACAGGAGCTTCGCGCCGTGGCGGATGATCCCCTGGTGCTCCTGGTCCACGCCCGGCAGGAAGCCCGGCACGTCGATCAGGGTGACCAGCGGGATGGAGAAGGCGTCGCAGAACTGTACGAACCGCGCCGCCTTCTCCGAGGCGCCGATGTCCAGCACGCCCGCCAGGTACGACGGCTGGTTCGCCACCACGCCCACGAGCCGGCCGCCGAGGCGGGCCAGCGCGCAGACCATGTTGCGCGCCCACTGGCCGTGGACCTCGAAGTAGTCGCCGTGGTCGACGATCTCCTCGATCACCTCGCGGATGTCGTAGCCCTGCGTCGGGCGCGCCGGGACGAGGTCCAGCAGCCTGTCGTTGCGGCGGTCCGCCGGGTCGTCCAGGTCGCCGGCCGGAGCCAGTTCGCGGTTGTTGGACGGCAGCAGCGACAGCAGGTGCCGCACGTCCTCCAGGCAGCTGCGCTCGTCGTCGTAGACGAACGAGGCCACGCCGGACACCGCCCCGTGGCTGTCGGCGCCGCCGAGGTGCTCCATGGACACGGCCTCGCCGGTGACGGCCTGGACCACGTCCGGCCCGGTGATGAACATCTGCGAGGTGCCGCGCACCATGAACACGAAGTCGGTGAGCGCCGGCGAATACGCGGCGCCTCCGGCGCACGGGCCCAGGATCACCGAGATCTGCGGGATCACCCCGGAGTTGCGCACGTTGCGCCGGAAGATGCCGCCGTACCCGGCGAGGGCGGTCACGCCCTCCTGGATGCGGGCGCCGGCGCCGTCGCACAGGCCCACGATCGGGGCGCCGGCCGCCTCCGCGAGGTCCATCAGCTTGTGGATCTTCGCCGCGTGGGCCTCGCCCAGCGCACCGCCGAAGATGCGGAAGTCGTGCGCGTAGGTGAACACGGTGCGGCCGTGGACGGTGCCCCAGCCCGTCACCACACCGTCGGTGTAGGGCTTCTTGTCCTCCAGGCCGAAGCCCGTCGCACGGTGCCTGCGCAGGCCTTCCACCTCGCAGAAGGAGCCCTCGTCGAAGAGGATCCCGATGCGCTCGCGAGCGGTCAGTTTGCCCTTGGCGTGCTGCGCGGCCGTCGCCCGCTCGCCCGGTCCGGCCACGGCCAGGGCCCGTATCGCCGCGAGCTCCGTGGCGCGCTCCCGCAGACTCTCCAACTGACTCTCCTCGCCGTTGCTCAAGTGGCCCGTTCCCAACGTCCCAGGATCCGGCCGGGCTCTCGAGCCCGGCTGGAACGCGGGTGTCCGTGGTGCGGGACCGTCAGTAGCGGTAGTGGTCGGGCTTGTACGGGCCCTCGACCTTGACGCCGATGTACTCGGCCTGCTCCGGACGCAGGGTGGTGAGCTTGACGCCCA